>DASYVG010000067.1:0-3137 GCA_035937255.1 Chthoniobacterales bacterium
GAAGCGCCTTTGAGCGTGAGCCAGCCTTCACCGTGCCCGGCCGCTTTTGGGGCAGCCCGCAGGCGCGGAATATTGATGCGCACCCGGCCGGACAAGTAATCGGCGGTCAGCGAATTTTTCGCGCGCAGGACTTCCGCGAGTGAGCCTTGCGCAACCAATTCTCCGCCACGCGGACCCGCGCCCGGACCGAGATCAAGAATGTGATCAGCCGCCCGGATCGTCTCCTCGTCGTGCTCGACGACGATCACCGAGTTCCCGAGATCGCGGAGACGACGCAGAGTGGAGAGCAGCCGCGCATTGTCTCGCTGATGCAATCCGATGCTCGGCTCATCCAGCACGTAAAGCACACCCGCCAGTCCGGAACCAATCTGCGTGGCGAGCCGAATTCGTTGCGCCTCACCGCCGGAGAGCGTTCCGCTTTCGCGATTCAACGTCAGGTACTCGAGCCCGACCTCGAGAAGAAATAGCAATCGCGATTCGATTTCACGGATCACTTCTGAGGCAATATGCCGCTGCTGGTCGCTCAAGCTGAGAGCTGCGATGTATTCGGCCGCGGCGCGCGTAGTGAGCTCGCTAAACTGGTGAATGTTGAGCTCGCGGCCGGCTTGATCCTTGATCGTGACCGCCAGAATTTCCGGCTTTAGCCGGGCGCCATGACAGGTTTGGCAGGGCACCCGCGTCATGAACGCGCGGATGCGATTGCGGGTGAACTCACTCTCCGTCTCCTCATACAACCGTTGCATTTGCGGGACCAAACCTTCGAACGGCCGAGCCGTTTTCGCGGTTTTACCGTTCGCTCCGAAGTTCAGCTCGATCCTTTGGTCGCCCGTCCCGAAGCAGAGCGCGTTCTTAAAATTTTCAGGTAAGTCAGAGAACGGCAGGTTTTCATCAACGCGAAAATGTTTCACCAGTGCGCCCTGCAATGTCTTGTAGTAGGCCTGCATGCGTTTGGTGCCGCGGCGCCACGGCGTGATTACGCCTCCCGCGATCGACTTTTCGGGGTCGCTGATCATCAGATCGGCATCGCAGACCAATTGTGTGCCGAGGCCGTGACAGGTCGGGCAGGCGCCGAAGTGGCTGTTAAACGAGAAATGTTTCGGCGTCAGCTCGCCTAACGAAAAATTGGTGTCGGGATTGCCGTAATCCGTGGAGTAGCGAAACGTTTCCCAGTCGGCCGACTCCGAGCCGGGCAGCTGTCGCAAAACGACCAAGCGGTTGTTCCCCCATTTCAGCGCGGTCTCGACGGAGTCTGCCAGCCGCGCGCGGATGCCGTCGCGCATGACAAGGCGATCGACCACTGCTTCGATCGTGTGCGCTTCCCCCTTTTTCAACCGAATCGGCTCCGGCCGCCCGACTTCGACTATCTCGCCGTCCACCCGGATACGAACGAAACCTTCGCGTTTCACTTTCTCCACCACATCCCGGAACTCGCCCTTCTGCTTCTGCACGAGTGGCGCGAGCAAAACGATCCTCGACTCGCTGGGATAAGCGACGATTTGATCGACGATTTGCTGTGGAGTCTGGCGATGAATGGGCCGGCCGGTCAGTGGATCGTGTGGCTGCCCCACGCTGGAAAAGAGAACGCGCAGGTAGTCGTATATTTCGGTGGTGGTGGCGATCGTCGAACGTGGATTGGCGCCCGCGCTGCGTTGTTCGATCGCAATGGCGGGAGATAAACCTTCGATGAAATCGACGTCCGGTTTTTCCATTTGATCGAGGAATTGCCGGGCATAAGCAGATAAGCTCTCGACGTAGCGTCGTTGGCCTTCGGCGTAAAGAGTATCGAAGGCGAGAGACGACTTGCCCGAGCCACTGAGGCCGGTAATCACGACCAGCTTTTCCCGCGGAATCTCGACGTGGAGATTCTTTAGATTGTGCTGGCGCGCACCGCTGATCTTGATAGTTTGCGCAGGCATCGGACGACAAATGTCGAACCTGTCAGTTAAGCATGGACATTCCGATTCTCCAGCGAATTCGCCCCGATCATGAGTGACCCCGCGCGCACAATTTCCCAGGAAGAGCTCGTCGAATTACAGAAAAAATTCAGCGAGATCAAACACGCTATTAATAACGCTCTCGCGGTCATGATGGCGTTATCTGAGATGTCCCAACGCCGTCCGGATTATTCCGAGAAGCTCGCGAGCACGGTGCTGACGAAAGCACCTCAGATCGTTACGAGCCTGCAAGAGTTCACGCAGGCGCTGAATGACAAGGCGGGGCCTCGCCCCGAGGTCGTTACCGGCGCGGCTTAGTCGCGCGAATCCTCTTTTCCGTCCAACCGCGCCAGCTACGGGCGTGGCGCGCTCGATCCGGCTGGGGAAGTTGAGCTTGCTGGAGTAGGTGGCGCCTGACTCACTGCCGGAACTGCCCCGACAGCCAGATCAGCCGGGCGCTCGGACGGCACGGGACCATTCGCGGCCGGGGTGGGATTAGTCACGGTGCCTGGTGGGCCAACCGCGGAAGAGGGTGCCGGCCGCGCGGCGGGGCTAGCTGCCGTCGCTGGTTGTCCCTTCATCAGTTCACGTCGCAAGCCGCTCGCAGAAATTCCGCGGTGCGCATAGAGAATCGACAGCACGAATGTGAGCAGGAAAAAGAGAGCGGCCAGCCAGCTCGTAAACTTCGTGAGAACATTGGTTGTTTGCGCGCCGAAAATGTTCTCCGTGACGCCGCCGCCAAAAGCCGCGCCCAGCCCTTCACTTTTCGGCCGCTGCATCAGGATGACTAGAATCATGAGCAGCGCGATCAGGACGTAAGTCGCGAGGAGGAAATTGAGCAGAATCGTCATTGGGACGGGCAATATCGCGAAAGCTGTCCGTTTGTAAAACCGGGAGCGCGGTCGGAATCGGCGCTCCTCATTGCGGATTTGTGACTTGGCGGAACGCAGTCAGGCGATCTCGCGCTCGCGCTGTTCTGCATTGATCGCGTTCCAAATCTCATCCAATTCATCCAAATCTGCTTCTCCCAGCTTCTTTCCGCGTTCCCGGAGCTCGGTCTCGACGGCATTAAACCGGCGTACGAATTTGTCGGTCGCGCGTTGCAACAAACTCTCGGCGTCGAGCCGCGCCTTGCGTGCCAGGTTCACGGCGGCGAAGAGCAAATCGCCGATCTCATCCGCCACTGCGTCCGCATTTCCAGAC
>DASYVG010000068.1:0-3103 GCA_035937255.1 Chthoniobacterales bacterium
GTCGCCATCAGAGTTGACCCGGCGTTTTCAGTGCGCGAGGCCGATCTCATCGTTAGCGAAGTCGAACAGGCTCTGCGGGATCATGTGCGACTGATTGGTTACGCTGTGGTGCGTGTTTGTCCGTCACTCAAAGCCGCAACGCCTTGAATCGGCTTTTGCGTTGCGCCGTTTCTACCCCACCTGCGAGGCGTTTATAACCGCTGGCAAGACGCAGGCTCAGACGAACATTCGGTACGCTAAGCCGAGCGCGCCGGATCCAAGCACGACGAGGATCACGCTCCAGTTCCACCGTAGCATGCCTACAAAAGCGAACGCGCTGAGGGCGAGCGCGAACCAATCAACGACGCCGGCTTGAGGAAAGAAGACGTGCACCGCGAACCAGACCGCAAGGTTGAGGATCACGCCCACGATCGCGGCTGTGATTGTCGAAAGCGCGCGCGCTAGTTTCTCGTTGCCGCGCAGTTGCTCAATGTGAGGGCCACCGAGGAAGACCCATAGGAAACAGGGCGTGAATGTCGCCCACGTGGTGATGAGGGCCCCGAGCGTCGCGGCAAGGAGCCGTGGCAACCCATCCGGGTGCTGCCACGCGCCGACGAAGCCAACGAATTGCACGACCATGATCAGCGGTCCCGGTGTCGTTTCGGCAAGCCCCAGCCCATCCATCATCTGACCCGGCTGCAGCCAACCGTAATGAAACATCGCCTCCTGCGCCACGTATGGCAGCACCGCATACGCGCCGCCGAATGTGACCACCGCGGCTTTGCTAAAGAAGATTCCTTCGTTGAAGAGCGTGCTGTGCCAGCCCTTTGCCAACCCCACGATGAGTGTCGGCAGAACCCATAAGGCGACGCAGACCACGATCACTTTCAATGCTCGCGCCCAACTGGGCCGCGTGTGTTCCGCTGACCCCTGTTCGTCGCTCAAGGCAGATGTGTCCGAGCTGCTGCCGTAACCCGAGACGACGTGAAACTTCGCCGGCCAGAAGCGCCCCCCAACTAGACCTATGGCACCTGCGCCGAGCACAATCACAGGGAACGGAACTTTGAGGAAGTAGATCGCGACAAAGGCGATCGCCGCGATACTCCACATCACTTCGTTGCGAAGCGCTTTTCGACCGATTCGGATGACGGCAGCGAGGACGATCGCTGTCACCGCCGGCTTCAATCCATAGAAGATCGCCGCGATCCAGGGGATGTTTCCGAATGCGGTGTAGATGTAACTGAGACCCCAGAGGACAAAGATAGACGGGATAACAAAAAACGCGCCGGCGACGATGCCGCCCCAGGTCCTGTGCAAGAGCCAACCGATGTAGATCGCGAGCTGTTGCGCTTCGGGACCGGGCAAAAGCATGCAGTAATTCAACGCGTGGAGAAATCGCGACTGGCTGATCCATTTTTTGCGATCCACCAGCTCCGTCTGCATGATCGCGATCTGCCCGGCCGGTCCGCCGAATGAGATGAACCCGAGCTTTACCCAGAAGCGGAACGCTTCCGCAAAGCTTGGGTGAGGAGAATCACGCTGCGGGGGTGCGGGTTTTTCGATCATCGGCGTTGGAGGAACTCGTAAAGCCCATCGAAACAAGCGAAGCCGCGCGCCAGAATCTCGTCATCGCGCATTCCGGTTTTGCCCCAACCTTTCAGCACGCGGTCGATGCCGGCGCATTCCACCCGCTGAAATTTCGCGTCGTCCAGGTCAGCGTCGTGAATCATCTCGCCGATTTTGCGCGCAGCTTTGTCGTCGATGTCGAAGCGGCGGATCAAGGTCTCGAAAGTGCAGCAGTCGCCGTGGTGCGAGAACTCCACGTCGAGCATGTCGAACGGAATAATGTCGCCGTGCGTCGGCGGGTCGGAGGCGAAAACGAACTTCGCTTCCGGGTCGATGAACTTGCGAAGCAGCCAGGCCGAGCCAACCCGATCGATCTCGGGTCGCGGACGCGTTTGCCAGGTTTTGCCGCGATAATCTTTCGGATCAAGTCGCGGCAACTTCTTTTTCGAACCCCCTTCGGCGCGACTCAGGAGCATTGCGACTTCGTGTCCGCGTGGGCTGTCAAAGAAATCGATCTCGCGAAGCTCGCGAAACTGGCGCGTCAGCCGTTCCAATTCCGTCGCCCCGACTTCGGCGTTGGATTTCTTCCTGTTCTTTAGGAGCGACTGCAGAGCCTTCTTCAAGGCGGCGTACTCCTGATCGCGCGCCGAGTTGAAAAGAGAGATCACTTTTTCCGGCGTAACGCCTTCGATCTCCTGCGCGCGGACAAGCGTCGAATCGCCGCCGCTATCGCGAATCTGCTTCGCCAACCATTGGAAGTGTTCGTACTGCGCGGGCTGGTCCGGGAGCAGATATGTGGAAGTAGTTAATTGCGCAGCGCCCATCTTTTTCAGGCGTCGCCAGACGGCTACACGCTCCGTATTGCGCTTGGTGGGCAAGCTGTAGAGCAGAAGCAGCCAGGTCGGAGAGCCCGCGTTCGTTCGCATCCCGTGAAATACGTATTGCACAAACGAAGTGGACTTACAGCCGGGGGCTTGATCGTTCCCGAATCTTCAACAAAGGAACCCATAACAATGATGAAAAAACTAATCGCAGCACTATCAGTGGCTACCCTCGTGGGGGTGGCCTGCCCCATCACCGCCTCAGCCGAGGAGGAACACGAAGCAATGTTGAAAGCGTCGGATGTTCCCGCGGCGGTGCAAAAGGCCGTCGAAGCCGAAGCGAAAGGCGGAAAGATCGTCCGCTGGGCGAAGGAAGGGAACAACTACGAGGGCGTGGTCGAGAAAAACGGCAAGCAGACCGGCGTCGAAGTCGATGCGAACGGAAAAATCCTGAGCCGTCACAATGAAAGCAAAGAGCACAAGGAAAAGGGCGAGAAATACTAATTGGGGCGCGTGGTTCTGGAGCGTGCAGTCGCTCCAGAACCGGCCAACTACCAGAGACTGGCGCGAGAATACATCCACAAGGGAATGAACGACCCGGAGAGCATGAAGATTCGTTTTATAGGCGGCCGCGGAGGCGTGCCCGAGTTTAAGTCGGACGTTGGGCAGTGGGTATTCGCGTGCGCGGTGAATGGGAAGAACGCTTTCGGTGGCTACACCGGCGAACACATCTTTTA
>DASYVG010000069.1:0-4821 GCA_035937255.1 Chthoniobacterales bacterium
CGCGAATGGCGTCGATCCGTGTGGCCGACGTTCCGCCGATCGTGAAATCCTTTGTCAACATGGACGTGGAGACATCGAGCACGACCATGATGTCGATGCCGCTGGCTTCCACCTGCGTGAGGCTCTTTCCAAGCTGGGGCCGCGCGAGCGCGAAAATGAGGAGGGCCAGACTCAAATAGACGAGGCTGCGCAAAATTTTCCCCGCGCGAGCTGCACTTGTCTGGCCCAGATCCGCGATCGTTCGCGTGGAAGAAAAAATGAGCGCGGCGGCTGTCCCGCGTTGTCCTCGCAGATACGCCAGCAAGGGCACCGCCAGCAGGAGCAGGAGCAACCACGGCCGTGCGAAAGAGAGGCCCCAGTCGGGCGAGAATGCTTCAGGCAATCGCACGCGTGCCCCCTTTCACGAAACGCATCGCCTCCTCCAGCAGTTTGCGACTGTCCGCCGTTGTTGCTTCATAGCGCGCGAACTTTATTAGGTCGCACCGGTCGAGGAAGTCTTTCAGGAGCGACTTGTCGTCTTGCGTAAACGTTGCGCTGCCTGCGACGGCGCCGAGAAACTCAAGCGACGTCTGGCGGGTGGAGGGAAGCTGGAATTGTTCCTGCACATAGCGGCGCAGGACATCGGAAACCTGGATGCTTAATTGGTACGGGCTCAAGCGCCCGATCTCCCGTGCGACCTGGTCCAGCTGGGCCAATGCCAGCACCTGTGGCGACACTGCCGGCACCGGCTTCTGCAGCCTCCGACGGAGCCACCAAACACCGAGACCGAGCAGTGTGAGGAGCGCGCAACTCCCGGTGAAAATCAGCCAAGCCGGAATGAGCGAGTAATCAACCGGTGGCGCGATGTCGTGAAGCTCTTCGACCAAAAGGAGGCGCATAGCCGTGGCTTCATCGGATCGCGAGGCGCCGTTCCCGTTGCTTGAAGAACGAGCGAAGGGCGGGCAGATAATCCGCGCCCGTGCGAAGCGAGATCGAATCGATATTGTTGCGCCGGAGCGTTCGATTCAATTGCATCCGATTAGCTTCCGCCACGGCCGCGAAGCGCGCACGCGTCGTCCGGTCGGATGTATTGATTTCAATCTGCTCCCCGGTTTCCGCATCCTCCAGCGTAATGATGCCGATGTTCGGCAAAATTTCTTCTCGTTCATCCTGAATATGGAGTGCGATGAAATCGTGCCGCCTTCCGCTGACCGCGAGCTCGCGCGAAAAATCGCCGGTTTGAAAATCGGAGACGAAGAAGACGACGGCGCGTCGCGTCACGACTTTGTTGAGATAATTTAAAGCCAGAGCGGGATCGGTTCCGCGCCCCTTGGCCGTGAAAAAAAGGATCTCCCGGATAATCCTGAGCGTGTGCGAGCGACCTTTTTTCGGAGGGATAAAGAGTTCCAACCGATCAGTGAAAAGCAGGAGACCGACTTTGTCGTTGTTGCGGATGGCGCTGAACGCCAGGAGCGAGGCGACTTCCGCGGCAAGCTCGCGTTTGGATTGCACCGCGCTTCCGAAGTTGCCGGACGCGCTGACGTCAACAACGAGGACGACGGTCAGCTCGCGCTCTTCCGTGAATTTCTTTACAAATGCGGTTCCCAGCCGTGCCGTCACATTCCAATCGATCGAGCGAATCTCATCGCCCGGTTGATACTCGCGCACTTCGTCAAAGTTCATCCCGCGACCTTTGAAGACGCTGTGGTAGTCGCCTGCGAAAGCGGCTTCCACCAGACGCTTCGTCTTGATCTCGAGCGCGCGAATCTTGCGCAGGATTTCGGCCGGCGTCTGCTGCGTTTTGTCCATGGGAACCCGCGAATCAGGGGACCGGCAATCCGGCGAAGATGCGCTCCACAATCGTTTCGCTCGTCAGAGATTCCGCCTCCGCTTCATAACTCACGATGACACGATGCCGCAGCACATCGATGCCGATGCTTTTAATGTCCTGCGGGGTCACGTAGCCGCGACCGTTCAGGAAGGCGTGCGCACGAGCGGCGAGGGCCAGATAAATCGTGGCGCGCGGGGACGCTCCGTAGCGTATAAGCCCGTCCAGATTCAATTTGTAAGATGCCGGTTCACGCGTTGCCCAGACCACGTCCACGATGTAATCCTTTACCCGATCGTCGATGTAGATGCTGTTAACGACCGCGCGGGCCGCGATGATTTGCTGCGGGTCGACGACTGCGCTCACGGCCAGGTTCGGCGCCGAAGTGGCCATCAAATCGAGAATCTGGCGCTCCTCCGATTTTTGCGGATAACCGACGTTCAACTTCAGCATGAAGCGGTCGAGTTGCGCTTCCGGAAGTTGGTATGTGCCCTCCTGTTCGAGCGGATTTTGGGTTGCCAAAACCAGGAAGGGATCGGCGAGGGGATACGTTTTGTCACCGATCGTGACTTGCCGCTCCTGCATCGCTTCCAACAATGCGCTTTGCACCTTCGCGGGCGCGCGATTGATCTCGTCGGCCAGAATTAAATTCGAGAAGAGCGGACCGAGCTTCGTCGTGAACTCGCCGCTGCGCGGATTGTAGATCAACGTCCCGATCAGATCCGCCGGCAGGAGATCGGGCGTGAACTGCAGGCGTTGAAACCCGGTGTGAATGCACGCCGCGATAGTTTTGACGGTGAGCGTTTTCGCGAGGCCGGGAACGCCTTCGAGGAGGATGTGACCGTTCGCCAGGAGGCCGAGCAGAAGACGATCAACGAGATATTTTTGCCCAATAACAACGCGGCCAACCTGCTCACGCAACGCGGGAATCCAGCGCCCCAACTCCTGCACTTCATGCGTGATTTCCTGCGTCGATTTCATACGGATTGGTGAGACATGGATGAGCCGGGAATGTTCGATCAAACAAGGCCGTCCGACAAACCGCCCCTACGCCACGGACGATTCGCTCCGCGCGCGGCAACTGAGAAGAACCGGCAATCCGGCATACGGCTCCGCCGCCCGAATCCGCGCCTCGAGATAGCGTCCGTACGGGTCGGTGAGCAACTTCGGCTGATTAACGAAGAGGACGAATTTCGGCGGATCGATCGCGCGCTCCGCATCGCCACTGGACTGCGTGGCGTAGAAAAGCTTGAGGCGCTTCGTTCCAACCGTTGGGGGTGGACTTTCCGCGATCGCGGCCCGCAGCATCCGGTTGAGAACGCCGGTCCCCAGTCGCGCGCGCGCGCTTTGGCGCACCTTCTCGATGAATGCGAAAAGGCGATCGACGTTTTCGCCGCTCAGAGCGGAGGCGATTAGGACCGGCGCGTAATCGAGGAAAAAAAGACGAGCACGAACCTCTTCGATGCGCCGGGTCATCTCCGCTCTCGCTCCGCGCGGCGGTTTCACAAGATCCCACTTGTTCAGAACGACAATGCAGGGTTTGCGCGCCTCCTGAATGAGTCCCGCGATTTTTTTATCCTGCGTGGTCACGCCGCTGACAACGTCCAGCACGAGGACGCACAGATCGGCGCGACGGATTGTGCGTTCCGCGCGCATGACGCTGAAAACTTCGACGGAACTGGCGTGCCGGCTGCGGTGTCGCATGCCGGCCGTGTCGATCAAAAGAAACTGTTCGTCTCCGCGCGCATAGCTTACGTCAACGGCATCTCGCGTCGTTCCAGCCACGTCGCTCACAATCGTGCGCTCGTCCTGCAGGATGGAGTTGATGAGCGACGACTTGCCGACGTTGGGACGGCCGACGATTGCCAGTGCGATTGGCCGCTGCACCGCAGTCGTCTCCTCCGGGGCCGTGTCGCCCGGAAGCCGCGCGTCGATGCGCGTCAGCAAGTCCGCAATTCCACGTCCATGAGCGGCGCTGATCGCGACTGAATCTTTGAAATTGAGTTTGGCGAAATCGACGTCGAGGTCCTCGTGCTTTGGATGATCGATTTTGTTGATGACCAAAATCACGGGACGGCGGGAGCGCCGCAGCATCTTCGCCAAGTCCTGGTCGACGGGCATTGCGCCTTGTTGCGCGTCGACGACGAGCAAGATCAGTTCGCTCTCGCGCATCGCGGCGTCCGCGGTCGCACGCACCTCTGCCGCGAGATCAGTTTCACCGGCACCGCCGCCGATTCCCGCCGTGTCCCAAATTGTGAATGGCCGCGAGCCCCGCGTGCAAGTCGCCGCTAAACGGTCACGCGTAATTCCCGGTTGATCGTGCACGATCGCAATGTTCCGGCCAGCCAGTCGATTGAAGAGCGCTGATTTGCCGACATTGGGACGTCCCACGATCGCTACCATCGGTTGTCTTGCGGCTACGACGGTCGCGTTCATGGCGGTAAACGCAACGAGCGTCGGTCAATCACGCCGGGCGTTGGCGTGACCTTCGACTTGGAGCTGACGAACGCCATCCATTACGTAGATCACGCCGGACACGAAGGTGAAGAAACCAGCCGCGGCGACCACGTAAAGAAGGGGCATAAAGCGAAATTGCAGCATGACCCAGGCGATCGCGGCCATCTGCAGGACCGTGGCCACCTTCCCGGTCCAACTCGGCCGCACCTGAACGCGCCCGTTCAATAAATGGAGGACGGCACTGCCGACGAGAATGACCGCATCTCGCGCGATCACCAGCACCGGAAACCACGCCGGGAATTTTCCGTATTCCGGGTCGATTTCGCTCCAGTTGCTAATGCTCAAAGTGATGATGCCGCTCAGCAGCAACCCTTTGTCTGCGATCGGATCGAGGATCACGCCGAGGGTGCTACGCTGATTGTATCGTCGTGCAATATAACCATCCAAGCCATCGCTCACGGCCGCGAGCAGGAAAATGAAGATCGCCGCGAATCGTTGCCACTCCAGCGGTTCGCCGCGCTGGACACTTTGTCCGTAGTATATCGCCATGGTGACGA
>DASYVG010000070.1:0-5628 GCA_035937255.1 Chthoniobacterales bacterium
CTGTTTGTAACCGAGCGCGATTAAAGCCAGCACCGCTTCGTTGGCTTGCTTCTGTTCCGGGGTGGGCGTGTGCGTGGCGCTGGCTGCTTCCCAGGCCGCCGCGACTCCGAGTTTATCTTTTAGCTCCAAGACGATTCGCTCGGCGGTTTTTTTCCCCAGTCCGCTGATCTTCGCAAGTGAAGCGACGTCGTTGTTCACCACCGCGGTCTTGAAATGGTTCACGCTCATTCCGCTGAGCACAGCCAGCGCCAGCTTCGGCCCGATTCCGCTGACGTGATTGACGAGCAGACGAAAGAGATCGCGCTCGGCTCCGCTCATGAAGCCATACAAAATGTGGGCGTCTTCGCGGATGTGCAGATGCGTTAGAATCCGGACCGCGCTCCCGGGCGCCGGCAAACGATCGTAGCTGGAAAGCGGGATCAACACTTCGTAGCCCACTCCGCCGACCTCCAGAAGAGCCTGGGTCGGCAGGGCCGCTTCGAGTTTCCCTTCCAGAAACGTTATCATCCCTCGACACCGGTATCAGACGACCTGCAAACTGCAAACCGCAGCGGCACCGTCACGCCCGTTTGATCAACAATGTAAGGTCCACTCGTTGGCCTTTCACAATATTCCAGCCGTGCGTCGCGTAGCTCCTCCACTCTTGCGGTCGATCCGGGAAGATAATGGCAGCGAGGGAAGTCGGCAGGATTAAACAGCGCGCTCCAGGTTCGGCCATGAAGGAACGCGCATTCTTCGGCGGCAGGCTCGTGAGCCAGCCTTTGGCACGACCGCGAAAATACCAGACGATACTTGGCTCGACATATTCCACGGCGCCGATCTGCATCTCCGGCCGGAGCTCGGCGCGTGCCTGCTCGAAAAGTTGAACTGAAGGAACCAAACCCCTTGCGAATGGAAAGGCGAAGAACGCGATCGCGAGAAGGACGGCGGCTGTGATGAAAGCGGTGCGATAAGCGCATTCGACGCGAGCTGTGACGGTCGCCAGATGCCGCGCGAGGAGAAGCGCAAGGAGGGGAAAAGCAGGGAGTGTGTAATGCGGCAGCTTCGTCTTCACGAGGGTAAAAATGAGGAAAATGATGGCGCTTCCGGTGAGCAAGTAGAGATCGCGCGCATCGCGTCCTTTCCGAAGTTGTCGGGCGAGCCAGGGCAACTGCAGAGACCAGGGGAAAAAACTCAAAAACAATGTGAGAAAATAAAGGGGCAACGTTAGCACGTACATGCCTAACGAGTTTCCGCCGTGCCCTTCCATCGTCGCGATGGAGCGCTCCACGACGTGATGGCCGATGCCGACACGAAAAAATTCTCCGTTCGTGCGAAGCAATGCAGGGATTCCCCAAAATCCCACGAGCGCCAGCGTGAACGGAATCCCTGTGGCCAGCACGAACTGCCGATGCAGTCGAAGATTCGGCAGGAAGAATTTCGATGCCGCGACGGTCAGCAACGGTGTCCAGCCAATCGGTCCCTTCGCCAGGAAAGCCAGAGCGAGCGCCGCATAGAAAAGCCACCACCACGCGGTCGCCGGACGCGTCCCGCCCGGGGAAGCGCTTCGGTCGAGAGCGGGCCCCAATAATTCGTAGCCTGCCCAATGCGCCGCGCAGACGAAGAGCACCAGCCACATATCGGCCACGGCCGCCTTGCCATGAACAAAGGTTTGCAGACAGAGCGTGAAGATGAGCGCGGCGAGCCAGCCGACCCTTTCGGCGCCCATCCTTGATCCCCATGCCAGGAGCACCAGGGCCGTCGCCGCCGCCGCGACCGCTGTCGGAAAACGGGCGGCGAAATCGTTCTGGCCGAAAATCCCGTAGCTGCCGAGCTGGCACCAGTACGTCAGCGGCGGCTTATCGAAACGAACATTGTTATTGAAGAAGGGAACGACATAGTCCCCGCGCTCGCGCATCTCGCGGGTCGCTTCGGCAAAGCGCGGCTCATCCCGGTCGACGAGAGGCAGACTCCACGTCCCGGCGACGTGAAAAAGAAGACAGCCGAGGAAGAGGAGCGCGAAATTGCGGGTTGCAGCGTGCAGAGTGCAAATTCAAGAATAGCGCAGCGTGGAATACAAATGGGAATTTCGAACGTGAACGCGGGTGCCCTTCGGCTTCGTTGGTGGTATCTCTTCTTCTTCGCGGCCGTCGCGCTGGTGATCGCGGCCTTTTCCTTCGACGCGGACGTCCAACATTGGATCGCAGCTCATCAGAATCCCACGGCGAAGAAATTCATGCGCGGGGTCAGTCATTTCGGAGACTGGCCAGAACACGTTGTGGTCGGTATTTTACTCGCCAGTGTGAGCTGGGCGTGCGGGAGCAAACGTTGGGCGCGGGTCTTTCTGGCGATGATCATCGCTTGCGCAATCGCCGGGGCGGCGGCGCGCGTGGTGAAGATTGCGACTGGCCGCGCCCGCCCGGCTGCCCAGACTGGGGCCGGGTGGAATGGTCCCCGCTTTAGCACGACGTACAATGCCTTCCCCTCTGGACACACGGCGGCATCAACAGCTTTTTTCGTTACTCTGGCTCTCGCCTCCTGGAGGGTCGGACTCGCAACGTTGACTATTCCGGCGCTTGTCGCCGCGTCCCGCATGTATGTCGCCGCGCACTTTTTCTCGGATGTTCTCTGCGCTGCCCTCTTGGGGATAATTTGCGCATGGGCCGTGTGGCATCGGATGCTGCACGCGCCGCCTGGCGAGCAAGCGCAACGCGCTCGATAGATTGGCGGAGGGGGTGGGATTCGAACCCACGAGGGCTTGCGCCCTGCCGGTTTTCAAGACCGGAGCCATCAACCGCTCGACCACCCCTCCAGATTTACAGGGCGGACAATCATCTCGCGACGATACGTGACAGGCAACCAATCCTGTCGGCTAAAATGCATTCGACGCCGAAACATGTTCGGACGAACGTATATGCATGAAACGCCTGCCAGACGTGCAGAAGCTTTGGCAAAATGTCCGTGAGATTCCCGAGGCCGCCCGCACGGTTCACCCTCGCACTTTTCACGGCCGCGGCGCTTCGATTAACCCAGCCAATCGTTTCGAGGCGCTCCATCTGGAGGAGGACCTGCACGACGAAATCGATCAGGATTCGCGGCCGATCAAAACGATTTTCCTGCGCGATTCTTCCCGGTCGATCGTCGCGCGCAACAACAGTCCTGATGTCGGCTTCGAGGCGAGCGTGAATCCTTATCGCGGGTGCGAACACGGCTGCGTTTACTGCTATGCGCGGCCGACACACGAGTATCTCGGCTTTTCCGCCGGCACCGATTTCGAATCGCGGATTATGGTGAAAACCGACGCTCCGCAGCTGCTCGAAGCCGAGCTATCGTCGCGCAAATGGCGGCCGCAAGTCATCGCCATCAGCGGCGTGACCGATCCTTATCAACCGGTCGAGCGCCGCCTGAAGATTACGCGCGGTTGTCTCGAAGTGATGGCGCGGTTCCGAAATCCGGTGGCGATTATTACCAAGAATCGACTCGTGACGCGCGACGCGGACTTGCTCGGTGAGCTGGCCGCGTTTTCCGCGGCGGCCGTCAACATTTCGGTGACGTCGCTCGATGAGAAACTGCAACGTGTGCTGGAGCCGCGCACATCCCCGCCGCAGGTGCGGCTGGAGGCGATCTCCGAACTTTCCGCCGCGGGAGTGCCGGTCGGCGTGATGGTGGCTCCGATCATTCCCGGTCTGACGGATCACGAGATGCCTGCGATCCTCGAGGCCTGCGTGAAAGCCGGTGCGCAGTTCGCAGGCTACACGATTGTGCGATTGCCGTTTGCCGTCGCGCCACTTTTCGAGCGCTGGCTTGACGAGCATTTTCCCGATCGGAAAGAGAAGGTGCTGGGACGCATCCGCGCCATTCGCGGTGGAAGCAAATTGAACGATCCGCGCTGGCAAAGTCGCATCAAAGGCCAAGGGATCTTCGCGGAACAGATCGCGTCATTTTTCGAAGTAGGCTGCCGGCGCGCGGGGATCGGTCCGCGACCGAAGCTCTCGTCCGCTTCATTTCGTCGTGCGAGCGGACAGCTCGACCTGTTCACCTAACGAGTTGCGCGGTTGCCGGGGCAGCCGCCTTTGTCAGCGTGATGCGTCCGAGGATTGAAAGCATAAGCAGTCCCCCGATGACGCCGAATGGCGCCATGAAATAAAAGTAGCTGTCCCAACTCCTGTCGAGAAGGCGCCCCAGAAAATATCCTGCGAGACTGCCGCCGAAGTACTGGAACGAATCGATCACGCCAGCGGCAAAGCCCGCCATTTTTGGGCCGCCAATATCCATCGCGGCCGCGGTTCCGAGAATGGAGTGGGTGGAGTTGGCCGTGAATGAAATGAGCACGAGGAACAAAACCGCCGCATTCGCGCCATGAAACTGCGCCGCGAGCAGGATGATACCGGCTTCCAAAAAGTAGAGAGTGGCCGCGACGGGCGCGCGCCGGCCATGGCAGAGCGTGTCGGAGACGTAACCCGAGAGCAGCGAACCGGCGGACGCGACGAAGGGGATGAGAAAGCCGAGGAACTGGAACTGCGCGGAAGAGTAATTCAGATGATGCGCTTCCTGCATGAACCGCGGGAACCATTGGTCGACCCCTTGCCGAACCGCACCAGTACACGCGTAGGCGCAGGCAATAATCCAGACCACTGGATTCGACGTGATGGTACGGAAGACCTGGCCAAGGGAAGCACGGACGCCGGCCTCAGGTGCTTCTGACGGATCGACTGCTGGGAAACCAGCTTCCTGTGGGGTGTCTTTGACCACGAATGCGAGCACCAGCGCCACCAAAGTCGCGATACCGGCCGGGATCCAGAAGAGCCATCGCCAGTGCAAGGGAGGAATTTCCCAGAGGCCGAGGAAGACGCACCCGGCGAGCAGTGCGGGGCCGAGTTTGAAGATCCCAAAGCGGCCGAGGTTGATCATGAATCCGAAAATGCCGGCGAATCGGCCGCGCTCCCTGCGCGCGAACCAGGCCGCGTTGATCTTCACCATTCCCGGAGCGCCAAACGCCTGCAGGTACCCGTCGATGCCGCGGATTGCGACAAACAGTCCGAGGAGACCCCAAAAAGAGGCAACACCAAAGAGAACATTCATCGACACCGTGCCGGCAGCGCCGATGAGCATGGCGGTCTTTCCGCCCAAGCGATCGGCCAGCAAGCCGTTGATGATTTGGCCGCACGCGTAGGCGAGCAGCGCGGTCGTGATGATCGTGCCCATCTGCGCTTTCGAGAAGCCGAACTCCGCACTGATCGCTCCGTTCGCGAGGGGCAGGTTGTAACGGCACATGTAAAACGAAGTGTAGAGCAGCCCAATGAAGCCCCAGTTGAGACCGCGACGGGCCCGAAATCCGGCGGGATGTCGCTCTGACGGAACCGCACTCATCTCTCCGCAGCATGGGTGCGGCAGGTATTTTCGGACAATGCAAAAGAGGGTGTGTCATGCCCCGCACCATGCGGTAATCCTGCGGTTCGTCGCCGCGCAGCAGCAGCGCAAGTGCATCGTGCGCTGCGCTCGGTGAAACTCACGCGATCACTGCCGTTTTGACGTTCACAAATTCGCGGATTCCTTCTCCGCTCAACTCTCGCCCGTAGCCTGATCGTTTGTTGTTTACGCATCGACGCACTACGGAACGGACTTCGGAAAACTAGAAAAGCTCTTGCC
>DASYVG010000071.1:0-1582 GCA_035937255.1 Chthoniobacterales bacterium
AGCACGTTCATGTGGCCGGGCATGCGTCCCGCAACGGGGTGGATCGCATACTTCACCGTGACGCCGCGCGCCTCGAGGGTGTCGGCCAGTTCGCGGACGACATGCTGGGCCTGGGCCGTCGCCATCCCGTAACCCGGAACAAAAACAACCTGACGCGCGAACGCCAGCTGCACCGCGGAATCGTCCACGCTGATTTCACGCATCTCGCCGGCCGCGGCGGAGCCATCCGATTTCGCGACGCTGCCAAAGGCGCCGAAAAGGACATTGAAGATCGAACGATTCATCGCCTTGCACATGAGAACGGAGAGGATGAACCCGGAGAAACCGTCCAGCGTGCCGGCGATGATGAGCACGTTATTGGAGAGGGCGAAGCCGGTCGCAGCCGAGGCCAGCCCGGCGTAGCTGTTCAAAAGGGACATCACGACCGGCATGTCGGCCGCGCCAATCGGGAGCACGAGCAGAATTCCGAAGGCAAAGGAGAGAAGCGTCATGAGGTAAAAAACGGGCGACGCGCCCGGATGCTTCAGCAAATACACGAAGCAGAGGATCGTCAGTGCCAGCAGGCTCAGATTAAAAATGTTCTGCCCTTTAAAGGTCTTCGGTTGGCCGCGCACGAGTCCTTGTAACTTGGCGAACGCAAGGAGTGAACCAGTCGTCGTGAGCGAGCCGAGCAGCACCTCGAATCCGAGTGCGCCCATTTTAAATCCGGAGACATGTCCGGCCTCGCGATAATACTCGGAGATTCCGACGAGCGCCGCCGCGAACGCCCCGAAGGCGTGGGAAAGCGCGGTCCGTTGCGGCATCGCGGTCATCGGCACCCAGACGCCGATGACCGCGCCGATCGTCGATCCGAGCAACAGACCGGCGATGATCCATTCGTAGCTGACGATCTCGCGATGCAGGAGTGTGCCGATGATCGCCAGGAGCATCCCGAACTCGGCGTAATGCATCCCGCGCCGCGCGCTTTCCGGATGGCTCATCCCGCGCAGGCCGAGGATGAACAGGATCGACGCGGCGAGGTAAGTGAACTCGATGAAGTAGCTCTGCATCGCCCTCAGTCGTTGGGTTTTTTTGGTGGCGGCTGTTTGCGTCGAAACATCCGCAGCATCCGTTCGGTGAGAATGAATCCGCCGACGACGTTGGTGGTCGCGCAGGTGACGGCGACGAAGCCGAGGAAGGTGCTAAACCAGTTATAGTGCGCGCCCGCCGCCACGAGCGAACCGACAAGTGAAATGCCGGAGATCGCGTTAGTCGCGCTCATGAGCGGCGTGTGCAAGAGCGGCGGCACGCGCGAGATCACCTGGTAACCAAGAAACGCGGCGAGCGCGAAAACGTAGAGCGCGGCGATGAGGGTCTCGTGGCTCATATCGATTTGGAACGCAGCATTATTGAATCAGGAAGGCGGGAAAGGAGGAAAAAGAAGTAACCAGAATAGGGCGCGACCGGTCGGCGTGCCTCTACGGACGGCCAGCAGTTCGCTCCTCCCAATCGCTTCATTCTCCTTTGCTTTCCTGCTTTCCTGCTTCCACCAACTTGCGGATAGACTCGTTGAAAATTCTGCCTTCGTGCGTGATGAGGCACG
>DASYVG010000072.1:0-6036 GCA_035937255.1 Chthoniobacterales bacterium
TCGCGTTTGGAATTGGCGCAACGCTCGGCCTCGTGGTGATTTTCTTCCGTCGCTGGATTCCGGAAAGTCCGCGGTGGCTCATGATTCACGGACGGAATGCCGAAGCGGAAAAAATCGTGGACGAGGTGGAGCGGACGATCGTGGCGGAAGCGCTCCCTCCGCACGATGAACCGGCGACGCGAATTCGGACTCGGACTCACACTCCGTGGTGCGAGATCTGGCAGACGATCGTGCATGAACATCGGCGGCGTTCGGTCCTGGGTTTCGTGCTGATGCTGGCGCAGGCGTTTTTTTACAACGCGATCTTTTTCACCTACGGCTTGGTGCTCATGCGGTTTTACAACGTGCCCCCGGAGAATGTGGGCCTCTATCTTCTGCCCTTCGCGCTGGGGAACGTGCTCGGACCATTCCTGATTGGGCACCTTTTCGATACGATTGGGCGCAAACCGATGATCACTGCGACATACGCAATTGCCGGCGCATTGCTCGCCTTGACCGGCTGGCTTTTTCACGCGGGCCTGCTGACTGCACAGACACAAACGCTGGCGTGGACAGTAATCTTTTTCGTGGCGTCGGCGGCCGCGAGCTCGGCTTATCTGACGGTGAGCGAGATTTTCCCGCTGGAAATTCGCGCACTGGCGATTGCGATCTTTTACGCTATCGGAACGCTGGTTGGCGGAGTCGGTGCGCCCATTTTGTTTGGATGGATCATCGGCACCGGGTCCAAGGACGCGTTGTTTATCGGTTATCTCATCGGCGCGGCGCTTATGATTTTCGGGGCGGTTATCGAAGCGTTGATAGGCGTGCCCGCCGAACGCCGCTCGCTCGAAAGTGTCGCGCCGCCGCTATCCTGCCGGTTGTAGAAACACGGCGGAAATTGGCGGGTCACACGCGCAGGCCTGCGAATGACGCACACGAGCGAAGTGCAATTACACCGGCACGAACCCGATTTGCACTCGCGTTGCCGCGGAAGCCCAAAATTTTTTGCAAAAATCCGAAGATTTTCGTCAACTTCGTCCGACAAAAATCGTATTCCGCGAGTGAAGCACAATTGAGAGCGACACAGGCGGTAATTTCATCGATACGTCGTGGCCGCTGTTGCGCGTCCTTATTGGCGTCCGATCTACGGTTTTATCCGGGGCTACAACGTCGAAGATGCGCGGGATTTGACGCAATGCTTCATTGTCCCCGGCTTTCGCGAGGTTGCAGGTTGTAGGTCGGATACGTGAGCGAGAAGAATTGCGTGGGGTCTTCGTACTTTGTCGGACGCCTCTTGGCGAACCGGGGGTTCGAATCCCCTTACCTCCACACTTTCACGCAGAATTTCGCATGGCGAAGGAACGCTCCCGCTTGTAGAACACGTCAGGCGTAGTAGTTACTCCCGTTCTTTCGCCAGCTCCCCAAGGGAATCCCCTTATGACCAGAAACTTCCTCTCCCGCCGAATCAATATTGCATCGTTGCTCCCGCACGCAGGGAGGGTTGTGCTGCTCGCCGTCGTCGCCGGCGGCGTTGTCCGTGCGGCCGAGCCGGGGCGGGCGGTTTCCAAATCTATGAATCCTTTGCTCGCGGAAAGCACCCTCCCGTATCAATACCCGCCCTTTGATCGCATCAAAGATGAGCACTTCGGGCCGGCGATGGAGCAGGGCATGGCCGAGCAGATCAACGAAGTGGAGAAAATTGCTTCGAATACGGAGCCCCCGACTTTTGAAAATACGATTGTGGCTTTGGAGCGTTCTGGCGTTCTACTGGCGCGAGTCGATCGCATCTTCTCGAATCTCGTCGGCGCCAACACGAATCCGGCCTTACAAAAAATCGAGAGCGACATGGCGCCAAAACTGTCCGCGCACCTCGATGCGATTCGGCTCAATAGCGCCCTCTTTGCGCGCGTCCAATCAGTCTACGACAAACGCGAGAAGCTTGGGCTGGATCCGGAATCGAGCTACTTGCTGGAGCGATACTACAAAGATTTCGTGCGCGCGGGTGCGAAGCTTTCCGACGGCGACAAGACCAAGCTGAAAGCGATGAACGCCGAGTTGGCGACGCTACAAACGACCTTTGAGCAAAACGTGCTGAAAGAAAAAAACGCGGCCTCCGTGGTGGTGGATAATCGCGCGGACCTGGCCGGTTTGTCAGAGAACGAAATCGCGGCGACGGCGGCGGCGGCAAAGGAAGAAAAGAACGACGGGAAATTCGTCATTCGAATCATGAATACGAGCGGCCAGCCCTCACTGGCGGGGTTGGAGAATCGCGCCCTGCGGGAGCGGATCATGCAGGCCTCGCTCACTCGCAACAGCAAGGGAGGTGAGTTCGACAATCGCGAAGTGGTGACTCGCACCGCCCGGTTGCGCGCAGAACGCGCGACCCTCCTTGGCTATGCGAATCACGCCGCCTACCAGCTGGAAGATCAAACGGCGGGCAGCGTTGCCACCGTCAACAAATTGCTCGCAGATCTAGCGCCGCCGGCCGTCGCAAATGCAAAGCGTGAAGCTGCCGATATGCAGCAGGTGATCGACGCGGAGCACGGCGGTTTCCAGCTTGGCGCAGCCGATTGGGACTTCTATTCCGAGAAGGTGCGCAAGGCGCGCTACGCTTTCGATGAATCGCAACTGCGGCCCTACTTCGAACTCAACCACGTGTTGGTCGACGGCGTCTTTTTCGCGGCCGGAAAACTTTACGGCCTCTCGTTCAAAGAGCGTAAGGATTTCCCGGTTTATCAGCCTGATGTGCGGGTTTTTGAGGTTTTTGATGCGGATAAACGGCCGCTCGCCTTGTTCCTGGTCGACTATTATGCGCGTCCTTCAAAACGGGGCGGTGCCTGGATGAATGAGTATATGCCGCAGAGCGATCTTTTCGGCACCAAACCGGTGGTCGCAAACCATCTCAACATTCCGAAGCCGCCAGCTGGCGAGCCGACGCTGCTAACTTTTGACGAAGTCACGACAGCGTTCCACGAGTTCGGGCACGCGCTGCACGGCATGTTTTCACACGTTAAATATCCACGCTTCAGCGGCACGAGCGTCCCACGCGACTTCGTTGAATATCCCTCGCAGGTAAATGAGATGTGGGCGGACTGGCCCGAAGTGCTGAAGAATTATGCCAAGCACTACAAGACGGGAGAGCCGATGCCGCCCGCGTTGCTCGACAAACTGGTCGCAACGCAAAAGTACAATCAGGGATTTAAAACGACGGAATATCTGGCCGCATCCCTCCTGGATCAGGCATGGCATCAACTGAAGCCCGATGAAGTCCCAACCGACGCGCTCGCTTTCGAAGCGGAAGCGCTGAAGAAGGCGGGAGTTGATTTTCCACCGGTGCCGCCCCGTTATCGCACCACCTACTTTTCGCACACCTTCGCGGGTGGATATTCAGCGGGCTATTATTCTTATCTCTGGAGCGAGGTGCTCGATGCAGACAGCGTGGAGTGGTTGAAACAACATGGAGGCCTCAAACGCGAGAACGGCGATCATTTCCGCGAGACACTGCTGTCTCGTGGCGGAAGCGCCGATGCGATGAGCCTTTTTCGCAACTTTACAGGTGGCGAGCCTTACATCGCGCCGCTCTTAAAGCGTCGCGGACTCGATCAAGCGCCCCCGGAAAAGACGCAGTAAGCAGACGCATCTAGGGCGTTTTTCGCTTGCGAAGTGAGCCGCTCAAGGCTTTCCGCTTCGCGCAAATGCCTTACGCCATCGCGCCGAAGGCGAGACCGAGCCCGTAAGTCACGACTGCTTCGATCACGCCGACCAGCGTCATTTCAAAGCCCGATGCCCACCACGATCGGATGGTGATCAGTGATTTCACCGCGCCGACGGCGAAGTGAGCAAGGATGCTGACAATGAACGACGCGACCACGGCGTCGATCCCGCTCATAAAAAAGAATGGAATGATCGGAATGAACGCGCCGATAGCGGTCGAGATCGCGGCGGAGGTAGCGGATTTCCATTGATTCGGGAACCGATGTTCGGAAAGGCCGAGTTCGCTCTGTGCCATCGCCTGCACGAATCGCTCGGGCTCCTCGGCGAGTCGTTCGGCCATGCGCTGCGATTCTTCCTGGCCGAATCCCTGCAGCTGATAGAAGAGAGCCATCTCCTCGATTTCTTCCTCAGGATTCTCCTCGATTTCCGCTTTCTCGCGCGCAATCTCAGCCTCGTAAACTTCCGCTTCGCTCTTGACCGCGAGGTAGGCGCCCGCGCCCATCGAAAGCGAGGAAGCGAGCATTCCCGCCAAACCCGAGATCAGAACGTAGTGCTGCTGATTGTTCGTCGCGCCAGCCACGCCGGAAACGATGCCGAAGACGGCGCCGAGCCCGTCGTTTACGCCGTAAATAGCATCTGCGACCCAACTGCCGCCGCGGCCGTGCCAGCGTTCGCGCTTCAATATATTTTCGAGCAAACTCTTCGGAGTAGAGGGCGGCGCCGCCATCACGTTCAGCGCTCGCGCATGCGCCTTTTCTTCCAGCGCGCTCGTGCGCAGGAATTCCTGCACATCGTCTTCCTGCGCGAGCGTGTCGGTGCGTTGCGCGCTGAATTCGCGCTCGTGTTTTTCCTCAGCCGCTTCCATCCGGCGAATGACGACATCGGCGCCGAGCGATCCTGTCACGCGCCGTTTCCAACGCGTCCAGATCGTGTCGGGTAAAGTCGGGATCGGCTCGCCCAGATCGCGCAGCTTCTGCTCCCACCGTTGCGCATGGCGTTCTTCCGCCTCGGCCATTCGCGTAAGAATGCCTTTGCGTTTTTCATCGACCTCTCGCGCGGCAAGATCGCGATACGCCAGCGCCGTTTCCACTTCCGCCCGCCAATTGCGGCGCACGACTTCGGCCACTTCGACAGTTTCGCGGCGCTCAGGGGTTTTGTTATCAGAGTTCTGACTCTTCATCTATTCAATCAGCCCGCGACACGGCTGCGACGGCAGGCGCGGGGGATCGTCTGGTCTGTTGCACAGTGATCACAAGGGCAACTGACCCGATAATGAGTCCGGCGGCAACAACGGCTCGCAGCCCGAGAGTTTCACCCGCGAACACGGCCCCGAGCAGGACCGCCACGATCGGGTTCACGTAGGCGTATGTCGCGACCTTGGCGGGATCGCAGTGGCGCAATAACCACATGTAGGCCGTGAAGCCAACGATCGCTCCGATTATTACGAGGTATAAAAACGCACCGAACGATAACGCTGTAATCTCGTGCGGGTGAAATTGTCGCAATTCACCGGCGATCAAGCCGGCCAGAAAAAGTAAAGCGCCGCCGCAAAGCATCTGCTGTCCGGCGGCCAGGAATGGAGATGGCGCGTTCTTGTTCAGACGTGAATAGAGCGACCCTGCCGACCAAGTGAAAGACGCGAAGAGAAGAATAAGCAGGCCAAGGCCCGCATGCTTCTGTTCGATGCCGGAGAACTTAAGCGCTGGTGCTAGCAGGATCCCGACGCCGATGAGGCCTCCGGCAAGCCCGACCCACACGATCGGACGCGGCCGCTCCGTAATCCGCATCGCCCATCCCAGAAGCGCAATGTAAATCGGCACGGTCGCGATCATGACCGAGGCCAACCCGGAAGAGACGTATTGTTCCGCGATCGCGACTCCGCCGTTGCCGCCCAGCAGCAAACAGGCGCCGATGATCAAAGCGTTGCGCCAGTCGGCGACTGAACCCCGTGGCGCGCGTTGCCATCGTGCGATGCCGTACATGATCAAGCCGGCCAGCAGATAACGCGTGCCGACCATGAGGAGCGGCGGGATCGTGGCGATCGCAAAGCGGATCGCGAGGTAAGTCGAACCCCAGACGACGTAGAGCGTGCCGAAGGCGGCGAGGAGCGCCATTTTTCTGGGAGGCTGCATCGCCGCTAAGGTGTCACCGCGCCACGCCCATCGCCACGCGCTTCTTCACGGCGTCGGGCTCTCGAGTTCGAACTCGGTTTTGAAGGACGTGCTGAACAGCCGTGGAGCGAGACGAGAGCTCGGGATATCACTCGCACGTCCGGCAGGACGGCGGAGTTTCCCTCACGGTCGGCGCCGGAAAATCAGGCGATAAAGCAGCAGGAGCAACACC
>DASYVG010000073.1:0-4182 GCA_035937255.1 Chthoniobacterales bacterium
CCAAAGTGTTGGTTCACCGGTCGGTTTGGTTGGATGAACAAGCAGATACGGCGGCTTATCCACCACGAGGAAGTCGTCCGTCTCAGCCACAAGAGCGAAGTTGCGCCGCGCGTTTGCACGGCGCGAAGCGGTAGCGGATAAAGCAGATTCCGGCATGATCTCTCTCAAGAACGTGACGCATTCTTACTCAAGTGGCGAGCGCCCGGTGCGGGCAGTCGATGACGTGTCACTTGAAATTCGAAGTGGCGAATCCGTTGCGATCACTGGTCCGAGCGGGTGCGGCAAAAGCACTTTGATGCACCTGATTGCCGGCCTCGATAAACCTGTCTCCGGCGAAATTTTTTCGGACGGTCTGCCGTTGCACACCGCCAACGACGCGCAGCTGACAGAGTTTCGCCGCCGGCGGCTCGGCCTCGTTTTCCAATTTTTTAATCTTCTGCCGACAATGAACGCGTTGGAGAACGTCGCGTTTCCACTTTTGCTGCAGGGAGTTTCCGCGCAGGAGAGTGAGGCGCGTGCGAAAGAATTACTGCGTGAGTTTGGGCTCGGCGATCGTATGAGCCATTTCGTCCATCAGCTCAGCGGCGGCGAGCAACAGCGCACCGCCATCGCGCGTGCCCTGGTGCATCGACCGTCAATTTTGATCGCAGACGAACCGACCGGAAATCTCGACACGGCGGCCACCGGCACCGTCACGAATTTGCTGCGGAACGTCGGCAAAACAGGGGCCACGACGTTGCTGATCGTGACGCACAGCGAAGACGTCGCGCAGTGCGCATCACGCCGGCTTCAGATGCGGGATGGGCGAATCGTGGCGGACGACGCAACGGTCGCGTCGTCACCGGCGTTCGGCGCGTAACACTCGCGTGCCAGTCTACACTTTGGAGCGCAGCCTAGTCATCGACGTGCCAGTCGTCGATTGCTGGCGTTTTTTTTCCGACCCGAGAAATTTGCAGAAGATCACTCCGCCCACGCTCCGCTTCCGCATTAAAAGCGAAGTACCAGCGAGAATTCATGTGGGCCTGATGATTCGGTATTCAGTCACGCCGCTGGCGGGCATCCCACTGACGTGGCTGACGGAAATTACGGGCGTGGAAGAACCGAATTACTTTGTGGACGAGCAACGGATCGGACCCTACCGCGTCTGGCATCACGAGCATTTCTTCACGCCCATGGGAGCCGAGCGGACCGCAGTGCGAGATCTAGTGAATTATGTTCCGCCGTTCGGACCTTTGGGAGCGCTCCTTAACGCCCTGGCAATCAGGCCACAGCTCGGAAGGATTTTCGATTACCGCGAACGGCAGCTCGGGAACGCGCGCGAGCTGATTTCGTTTGCTTGACCTCGCCTGTAAAAGACTCTTACCTAAACGCTCATCCCGCCAAGGACTCCACTTTGGAACTCAAGGACATCAAATCCATCATCGACCTGATGAAGAAGAACGATCTGTCGGTCTTCGAAATGGAAAAGGACGGGTTCAAGCTGAAGCTGCAAAAGGGTGCAGGAGATCAGACCGTTTTCATGCAACCGCTCCTGCCGCCGAATTCTCCTCAGATGGCGATGCCCGCGCCTACTGTACCCGCTAGGATGGCGTCGGCCGCTGCATCCGCCGGCGCCGAGGAGCAGGGAGGTCCGCTCAAAGATATTGTCTCGCCCATGGTTGGCACTTTCTACCGACAGGCATCACCGGACGCGCCGTCATTCGTCGACATCGGAAAAGCTATCGACGCGGAGACCGTCGTTTGCATCATCGAAGCGATGAAGGTGATGAACGAAATCAAGGCTGAAACCAGCGGCGTGATCGCCGAAATCGTGGCGGAAAACGGCAAACCAGTGCAGTTCGGGCAAGTGCTTTTCCGCGTCCGTTGAGACGGCGAATAGACGCGCGCAGTTGCGGGCGGCGCAAACTTCGCGTCGTTTACTGAGTCTGACTTCGCTCGCCTTCGTTTCCTCATGTTCGAGAAAATCCTGATCGCCAATCGCGGAGAGATTGCGCTGCGTGTGATACGCGCGTGTAAAGAGCTCGGGATTCGCACGCTCGCGGTCTACTCAGAAGCGGACGTCGATTCCCTCCATGTGCAGCTGGCGGACGAGGCGATCTGTATCGGGGCTCCGCCCAGTTCCGAAAGCTATCTCAAGATCGATCGGATCATGAGCGCGGCGGAAGTGGGGGACGTGGATGCGATTCATCCCGGCTACGGATTTCTGGCCGAGAACGCGCACTTTGCGGAGGTCTGCGAGAGCTGCAAAATCAAATTCATCGGACCGCCCGCGAGTGCGATGCACGCCATGGGTGACAAGAATTCGGCGCGAGCCTGCGCACGCAAGGCCGGCGTGTCGGTCACGCCCGGAAGCGACGGAATTATCGAGAGCGAAGAAGAAGCTCTCAAAATCGCGCAGAGAATTGGATATCCTGTCATGATCAAAGCGGTCGCCGGAGGCGGCGGTCGCGGCATGCGTGCGGCGCACAACGAGGCTTCCCTTGCGCCGGCTTTTCACGGTGCGCGCATGGAAGCGGAGAAGGCTTTTGGAAATGCGGACGTTTACCTGGAGAAGCTGATTATCCACCCGCACCACATCGAGTTCCAGATCATGGCCGACCGGCATGGACATACCGTGCACCTGGGAGAGCGCGATTGTTCCATCCAGCGCCGCAATCAGAAAGTGATCGAGGAATGCCCGTCTCTCGTGATCACTCCCGCGTTGCGAAAGAAGATGGGCGCGGCGGCGGTCAAGCTGGCGCAATCAGTCGGCTACGAGAATGCCGGCACGATCGAATTCCTCGTCGACAACGAAGGTCATTACTACTTCATTGAGATGAATACGCGCATCCAGGTGGAGCACACGATCACCGAGGAGGTGTATGGATGTGATCTCGTGAAGGAACAAATCCGGATCGCAGCCGGCGAGCGGCTCTCCTCACATGTCGCGCATCCCACGCCGCGTTTGCACGCCTTGCAGTGCCGGATCAATGCGGAAGATCCCGAGAGGAACTTCCAACCTTCCCCCGGCAAAATCGTCTTCTACTACGCTCCCGGCGGCCGGGGCGTGCGGATTGATTCACATGCCTACACGGGTTACATCGTGCCGCCGTATTATGATTCGCTGATCGCGAAAATCATCACGGTCGGCGCGACGCGGGAGTCGGCCATCGATCGTATGCGCCGGGCGCTCGATGAGTACTACATCACGGGCATTAAAACGACGGTGCCGTTTCACAGCGCGATCATGCGCAACGCGGAGTTCCGCGCCGGCACCTATGACACTGGTTTCGTGGAGCGTGTCATGGCGTCGGACAATTTCGAGCTGAAACCGACCTCGAATCGTCTACACGAATAGTTCGCCGTGGATCTCAGCCGCGGCCGGCTCTACGGCATTCTTGATCTTGGCTACGTGGATGCGATTGACTGCGAGCGAGTGGCGACGGCCATGATGGATGGCGGCGTGGACCTAATTCAGCTCCGTGCAAAACGAAAGTCGCCGGGCGAAATCACCGAGCTCGCGCAGCGACTGCATGTGGTGACCCGCCGTCGCGCTATTCCGCTCGTGATTAACGATCATCCGGAGATCGCCCGGGCGGCCGGCGCGGAGGGAGTGCATCTCGGTCAGGATGATATCTCCATCTCCGAGGCGCGCGCGCGAGCTGGCGCGGGCGCGTTTATCGGGAAATCCACGCACAGCCTCTCGCAAGCCAAGGCGGCCGTCGCGGAAGGCGCGGATTATATCGGGTTTGGTCCACTCTTCGCCACGCCGACGAAGCCGGACTATGCGCCAACCGGACTCGCGGAGATTCGCGCTGTGCACGAAGCAGTTCCCCGACCGATCTTTTGCATCGGTGGAATCAACCTCGGAAATCTCACGGCCGTTATTGCGGCTGGTGCCCGCCGGGTCGTGATTGTTTCGGGGTTGCTGCGGGCGGAAGATATCGCTAGCTATGCCCGCGCGGCGCGAAATCTCCTCGAAACCCCTTAGCTGAAGTAAAAAGCATGTCTGTTCTCGTCGTCGGTTCGATCGCGCTCGACACGGTGAAAACACCGGTCGAAGAGCATGCTGATTTGTTAGGGGGATCGGCCTCGTACGCGGCGCTTGGTGCGAGTTTTTTTTCACCGGTAAATTTGGTCGGAGTGGTGGGCGATGATTTTCCGGTGGAGGAATTCGAATTTTGGAATTCGCGTCAAATCGAT
>DASYVG010000074.1:0-1828 GCA_035937255.1 Chthoniobacterales bacterium
GAAGGCTTTCTGCGCAGCGAGACGTCCTTGATTCAGACCGCGGGCCGTGCGGCACGCCACGTCAACGGCGAGGTGGTGCTTTTTGCCGACACCGTTACGCGAAGCATGCAGGGCTTGATCTCAATCTCCGAATATCGCCGCGCGAAGCAGTTGGAGTACAACGAAAAACACGGCATCACGCCGACGACCGTGCGACGCGCCGTGCAGGAAAGTCTGCACACGATTTTGCGTGGTCGCGAGATCGCGGCTTCGGTGATCAACGAAGCTGGCGGAGACTTCAATCTCACGGAAGTGTTGCGCGAACTGGAAGAGGAGATGCAACATGCCTCCGCGAATTTGGAGTTCGAACGCGCGGCGCTTTTGCGCGATCAAATCATGGAAGTCAAAAGCGGCACCGGCCTCTCGAAGATTGAACCGAAGCGGCGGCCGGTGAAGTACAGCCGGAGCGGCGGGACGCCGCGCCGGCGCGGATCGCGCGTTTAGCAAGGTGCCACCATGGCCAAGGCGAAGGCGAAAGCTCCGGTCGCGAGCAACATCCACGCGGTGGTCGGATCCGACGAAAGCGAGGTGAAGCGGATGGCTGCGGATCTGGCGGTGAAATTTACGCCGGCCGATGCGGGCGACTTTGGCCTGGAAGTGATCGACGCCTGTGCGGACAACAGCGATCAAGCGGCGTCACGGATTCGAGCCGCGATCGAAGCTCTTCGCACTCTTCCCTTCTTCGGCACGGGCAAACTGGTCTGGCTGAAGAATGCAAATTGCCTCGGTGACAGCGTGATCGGGCGTTCGACCGCCGTGCAATCCGCACTGGAGGAGCTGACGGAAGTGATCGAAAGCGGCTTTGGCAACGACGTGACACTGCTGATCAGCGCGACGGAAGTGGATAAGCGGAGGTCTTTTTACAAATTGCTGGGCAAACGCGCCGAGCTGGCGGTGATCGATAAACTCGATTCGTCGCGCAGCGGCTGGGAGGAAGAAGCCACCGAAGTCGTGCGGGGCCGCGCCCGAAAACGGAAGCTGGAATTCGATGATGATGCGCTTGATCTGTTCGTGCTCCTGACTGGGGGCGACACGCGTCAGATCGAGAATGAGCTCGAGAAAATCGACGTTTACCTCGGCGCCGAGCGCACCGTCACCGCGGAGCAGGTGCGAACGCTCGTGCCGCTCTCACGGACCGGAGTAATCTTCGAGCTAGGCAACGCACTTGCCGCGCGCGATCTGCACCGCGCCCTCGTGCTTGTCCGGCAACTGCTCGACCAGGGCGAATCAGCGATCGGGATTCTCCTGGTCGCGATCCTGCCCACGATTCGGAATTTGCTGCTCGCGAAAGATCTGATGGACCGAAACCGGATTCCGCGCCCGCATGCGCCCTTTGCCTTTATCTCCGCTTTGAACCGGCTGCCGGCGGCCGCCACGGAGCATCTGCCGAGAAAGAAAGATGGCTCGGTCAACGGGTTCGCGCTCGGCATTGCGGCGCAGCAAGCCCATCGCTTTGAAACCGCGCAGTTAATCGCAGGTTTGGAAGCGTGTCTGGAAGCGAATCTGCAGCTCGTCACGAGCCAGCTCGATCACGAGCTCGTGCTGACCGAGATCATCGTGAAGCTGCTAGGGCGCGGCTGAAAAGCTTTGCGGGTGGGGCGAGACTCAGTCGAGCCGCGAAAGGCTCCGCGGAGCGTCGCCCCACCGTATCAGAGGGCTGCGGCGCTAGACCGCCGTCGTTCCGACTTGTTGTCGCGCGATGGGTCCGACGTAGGGAATGTCCCAGCGGACGCCCGTGAACGCCTTCACCATCGCGATCACGAGGACAATGAGGAACGCGATGTGCACC
>DASYVG010000075.1:0-9408 GCA_035937255.1 Chthoniobacterales bacterium
AAATTTACGATGAGCTGGTTTCGCGAGACGATACCATCTGGAGCATCGGGGTGATCGATTCGGTCGAGATCGATCAAATCAACATCCTGCGCGCGACCCACAAGGCGATGCGGATCGCGCTCGACGCCCTGAACGCATTGCCCGAGCACGTCCTGATCGATGGTCTTCCCGTCTCGCCATTTCCACTGCCGCAAACCGCGATCATCGACGGCGATTGCATCAGTCTGTCCATCGCCGCCGCGAGCGTGATCGCGAAGGTCACGCGCGATCGTCTTATGCGCGAGCTCTGCGCACGCTTTCCCGAGTATTGCTTCAGCCAGCACAAGGGCTACAGCACCGAACTGCATCTCACCAAGCTCCATGAACTCGGGCCTTGTCCGATCCATCGCCGGTCTTTCGAGCCGGTGGCGCAGCCGCTTTTCGCGTTCGCGTCCTGAGCATCTCGAGCGCGGCGCGCGCGGCGAGAAGCTGGCCGCGAAATTCCTGCGCCGTGCCGGCTACAAAATCCTCTTTCGGAATTTTCGTGGTCGCAGCGGGGGCGAAATCGACCTCGTTTGCCGCGACGATGACACACTCGTTTTCGTGGAAGTGAAAACGCGCACCCGGGAAGATTTCGGACGGCCACTGGACGCCGTCGGACGCGAGAAGCAGAAGCGCATCGCGCGAGGCGGACTCGCCTGGCTGCGGTTGCTGGATAATCCCGACATTCTGTTTCGCTTCGATGTCGTCGAAATCGTCATCGCCGACCACAGCGAACCGAGAATCGAACTTATTCGCGACGCGTTTCCGCTGCCTGACCCATACATTTATTAACGGAAACATTGCCACACAGGTCCCGGTGAAGCCTACGACCAGAGGGGCGGGGGAAAGGGACCACGAACCAAGCGAGGACCGCGAGCTGCCAAAATGCCGCGCGCCACATTTGATGACGCCTATTTTCCGCTGATTAATAATCCGCTCATGAAACTCTCTCACCTCTTCTGGTTGCTGATTGCGACAGGGCTCGTCGTGACAGGATGCGCCTCGCAAACCACCACAACGCGGGACTCGCACCGAGACATCAAGGCAGCAGATTCGCCTGCGGGCGCTCCGGTATTGCATACCGTCGGGTCGCACGGTTAGGGGAGATCGCTCGCACGGGCGGGCAGCATCACGCCAGCAGTTCGTAGGAGAGGACGCTCAGGCAGTAGATCGCGGCGGTTTCGACGCGAAGAACAATCGGGCCGAGGGTGATCGGACGGCAGCCGTGGGCGCGCGCCAGATTCAATTCTGCGGGAGTGAAATCGCCTTCAGGGCCGATGAGCATCAGGACACTCGCGGGAACGCCCCCGGCATGTTCCGGCGCATATTCCGCCAGAAGTTTTTTCAAATGCACCGCATCCGATTGCAGCGATGCGATCAGTCGAAGATCGAAGCATGCCGTGGCGGGGAAAAATTGCGCGAGCGGCTGAGGGGGCTGCACTTGCGGCAGCCAATTTTGCCCGCATTGTTTGGCGGCTTCGATCGCAGCACTCTGCCATTTGTCTCGTTTCTGTGCGGCCTCTTCGGCATCGAGCCGGACGATCGTCCGGTCGGAGATGATCGGGGCGATTTCAGCGGCCCCTATCTCAACCGCCTTTTGCACGATCAGGTCCATCTGCTTCCCTTTGGGGATCGCCTGGGCCAGCGTTATCCGACAGCGGAGGGGCGGCGTGGTCGCCTCGTGCAGTTTCCTGAGGTGAATTCCGGGGCCGGAGATGGTCGTGATTTCGGCGGTGATCTCACGACCGCGGCCATTGAAGACGACGAGTTTCTCGCCCTCTTTCATCCGCAGAACGTTCCGGCAGTGATGCGCTTCTGAGCCCGCGAGGGCCAGGGCGCCCATGTCCCACTCGTTAGGCGAGAGATAGAAGCGGTGCATCGAACAAATCGTCCACAGATTTACAGAGATTGATTAGACATGAATCTGGAAACCAGGAAGGCCAGGAGAAAGGCAAGGATGCAGCGGCAGAATCCTGGCTTCGTGGTTTCCAGATTCACCGCGGCATCGCGGCATTAGTCCGCAGATTTCGCACGCTTATGCAGATGAAGAAGCGCCACATTAATCGCCCGCAGATTTCACAAATTGCGCAGATTTCCTGAAGAGCATAAGCTCCGATCCTTCTCCTGAATCTGTGAAATCTGTACACGACGCTCTTCGGTCCTAACGGAAGAATTCTTTCGCGCGTTCGACGAAACTCCGCCCGAGCGGGGCGTTTTCCTCACCGCACAAATCAGCGAATTCCTCCAGCTTTTGACGCTGCTCGGCGTTGAGGCGCGAAGGGACTTCAACAATCAGCCGCGCCATCAGATCGCCGCGATCGCGCCCGCTCACATCGGCAATTCCTTTGCCGCGCAACTTGAACGTCTGGCCGCTCTGCGTGCCGGCGGGAACTTTCAGGTTAGCTTTGCCTTGCAGCGTCGGCACCGCTACTTCGCCGCCCAGAGCTGCTATCGTGAATGGAATCGGCACTTCACAAAAGAGATTGTCGTCTTCGCGCTGGAAGATCTCGTGTTCCTTGACATGCAGGACGACATACAGATCGCCGGGCGGTCCACCACGCACGCCGGCTTCGCCATTCTGTGAGGAACGCAGCCGCGAGCCATCCGCAATGCCGGCCGGGATCTTGAGCTTGATGCGGCTGCTCTTTTCGATGCGACCTTCCCCATCACATACGCGGCAGGGCTTATCGATGATCTGACCGACGCCGCGGCAACGCGGACAGGTTTGCGAGACCTGAAAAAATCCGCGCGAGCTGATCACCTGACCACGACCGCCGCAGGTGGGACAGCTGACGGAACGTGATCCAGCTTCGGCGCCTTTCCCCTCGCAGTCCTCGCAGACATCGAGCTTGCGAACCTCGATTTCCTTTTCCACGCCGAACGCTGCTTCTTCGAGCGTGATCTCCATGTCGTAACGCAAGTCAGAGCCGCGTTGGCGGCCTTCGCGATCCACCGCACCGCCGCTTCCTCCTCCTCCGAAGAACGTTTCGAAGATGCCGCCGCCCCCCCCGCCGCTCGCACCAAACACTTCACGGAAAATATCGAATGGATCGTGAAATCCGCCGCCGCGTCCGAAACCGCCGCCCTGGGCAAAGGCCGCGTGCCCGAATCGATCGTAAGCCGCGCGTTTATCACCATCAATCAGAACGTCGTAAGCCTCGCCGAGCTCCTTAAACATCTCCTCGGCGTGCGGGTCATCGGGATTTTTATCCGGATGAAATTTAACGGCGAGCTTGCGGTAGGACCGTTTCACCTCTTCAGGGGACGCACCGCGCTCCACCCCCAAGACTTCATAGTAATCGCGTTTTGTCGTAGCCATTTGCGTTCGCGAGAGCGCTGTGCGTTATGCCACAGGGCCGCTCGAAACAACCACGCTGGAAGGCCGCAGGAGCCGATCCTTTAACCGATAACCGCGGCGCGTCTGGCGCACGACATCCCCTTCCGGCACGTCGTCGCTCGTTTCGTGGGCGATCGCCTCGTGCTGGTTGGGATCGAAAGCCTTCCCTTCCGCATCGATCGGCTGCAAGCCGTTCTCCGCCAGAAAATCCGTGAGCTGCTTCAGCACCATTTTTATGCCGGAAAATATGGGCGACTTTTCACCTTCACCGCGTGCCGCTGCCAGCCCCAACTCGAAATTATCGACAATGGCGATGAGCCGCTCGAGCAACGAGCTGTTTGCGTACTTCACCGCCTCTTCCTTCTCGCGCGCCGCGCGCTTCTTATAATTCTCGAAATCGGCCTGGCTGCGCAAAGCGAGATCCCGAAATCGGTCGAGGTCCGCCTGCAAGCCCGCGGCGGGATCGTCGATCTCGATTTGATCGGCTCCAGCAGGACTTTCCGCCGAGGCGTCAGGCACTACATCCTCCGCTTTCTGTTTCTCTGGAATTCTCTTCATGTTTTACGGATGGCAATTAAAGTTATGTCGTCGTTCTGCGGATGCGAGCCCACGAAGTTCCGCAGGTCATCGATAAGTCGTGCGATGATTGCGGCCGCCCCATTAGCCGCGCTGGCGCGGATCGACTGAGTTGTGCGCTCCAAGCCGAACTCGTCGCCGTTTGTATCGAGCGCCTCCGTCACGCCATCCGTGTAGAGGATCAGGCAGTCGTCGCGCTCCAGTTGGACCTCGAAGTCGGCCGTAATCCTATCGAACACGCTTCCGCTGTCAATTCCGAGGACCAGTCCGGGCGGCTTCACCGACGTCACTGTCTGGTCCGATTGGCGAAATAAAAGTGGAGCATCATGGCCCGCGCGCGCCAACAGCACGCCATCGCGCGCATGATCGAGGATGACGTATGCCATGCTGATGAACATGTCCTCCTTGATGTCCGGATAAAGCTGACGATTGACTTTGCGCAGCACGTCCGCCGGTGAAGTATTCTCCGTCGCCTGACTCCGCAGAACGCTACGGCAGATCGCCATGATGATCGAAGCGGGCACGCCTTTGCCCGAGACGTCGGCGATCGCGACCCCGAGCCGTTCGGCATCGACCGTGATGTAATCGATGTAGTCGCCGCTCACCTGGCTGGCCGGGATGTTGATCCCGCTGATCTCGAATCCGTTGATGACGGGAGCTTCAGCCGGGAGCAGTATCCTCTGGATGTCACGCGCGATCTGGAGGTCGTGGTCGAGGCGCTTTTTCTCGTTCGCTTCGGAGTAGATGATCGCGTTGTAAAGCGCGAAAGCGGACTGCTCGGCGATCGATTTGAAGACGACAAAATCGCTCTGCGTGAAGGGCGGGGTCATCGGTCCGTTGCCGAGCGCGAGCACGCCCATGTTTTGTTTTCCGTAGAGGAGCGGCGTGACCATGACGGAGGCGGTGCCGAGCGTGGTTTCGCGCAGCTTTGCCAATTCCGGCGCATCGGCGAGATCCGTCAACAGCACTGGCGTCCGATTTTGCCAAACACGACCGACAATGCCCTCGCCCGGCGCGATAGTGTGCAGACGCAGGTAACTTTCGAGGGCGATTGGCGTCGTCGCTGCCTGCTGCAAAACATGTGGAGGCACTTCCACGAGCGGCGGACAACCTTTCGAAATAAATGCCGGCGCAAGCCTACCCCCCGCCCGTTCCATCATGTAGAGCGCGCCGCCGTGCGCATCGAGAATGCGCGTGGCCCCTTCCACGATCAATCGATGCAAATCCGCGGCGCGGATAGTTTCCGTGAACGCTTCTCCGAGACCGTGCAGAAAATCGAAGACGAGCGTTTCCTCGACTTGGATTTCCTCTTTGGAGCGCTCGAGCTGCCGAATCCGGCGCGCCTGCAGTTGCCAAGTAAAGAGCCAGCCCGCCACAGACGCGAGCAGCAGTCCGAAGAACACGAAAAGCATAGCGCCGGCGACCGGACTACTTCGACGCTGTCTCGTGACGCAAATCTTGCTTAAGGAAATCGAGAACGTCTTTGAACCGAGCGAGATTTTCTGGCGCTGCTTCGCACAAGGCCTCATGCGCATCTAGCATTTCCTTCGCGCGCTCCTCTTTCTCGCCTTCGGAGGAAGCGGGCTTCGGTTGGTTTTTTAACAATTCGCATTCCGGCGCAACACTGCCATTCGCATGAATGTCAAAAATCTGATCAAGGCCGAGCCCCGACAACAGCTCGCGGCTGCGCTGGCGACAATGAACCACGTGCAGATTCCCCTGCCCCAGTTCCTTCAGGCGCAGCGCGACGCCGGCCAGAGTCCCCATAAAGGTGGAATCCATCATGACGCAATTTTCCAAGTCAACGACGAATTCCCGATAGCCGCGGTTGACCATCTCGCGGGCAAACTCCTTGAAGTTGCCACTGTTGAGGAAGCTCCCTTTGCCTTCTACTCTTACCCAGACGGCTGGCCCATTTACCCCTACTTGAATCGATGACTCCACAACTGACTTAAAAACTATAAGGTCACGGCTCTCAGTGTCAAACCTGACGCCCCTTTTCGTCGACCACCATGCGGCGATTTCGAAATCACGTTCCCTGAGCCACTTAGCAACGTATTCGGAGCTTATTTCTCCCAAAGATAAGATCGGTTCTCCGCCACGATTCGGCCGCTTTCGATCAGTAGACAACGCCAGGCGATGACGCGCCCGTCGTCGAAGTAGTCGTCTCCCACGACCGCGAATTCAGCCTTCTGCGTGCCATGCGTGCGCGGATAGGAAAGCTCGCGCGCCTGTGCAAACGCGCGCAGCTTCTCCTGCCGATATTCGAAGCGCACCGTCACGTCAGCGGGACGATGAGCGCGCCAGAAAAAGTCGAAGTACTGGCCTGAGCGCTGCCTCTGGTCCAGCGCAGTGACAGCGCCAAACATCCGATACTGTCGCTCAAAACTAACGGAAGCATTCTGGCCGCCGGAGCTCTTGCTCACTTTGCCGACGCCCTCGTGAGGCTTCAGGTTTTCGGTTTTAGTCGGCTGTTGCGTGAGGTATATCTTGGTTTTGCGGAACTCAAAATCATGGCTCAATGCCACCGGCAGCGCGTTCACCTTTGACAAAACGGTCGCCCGATCAGCGGCCTGCGCCGTTGCGGCGAACCAGAGCGACAAAAGAACGACGCACACCATTCGATCCATCGCGCCCATCAAAACGGGTCTGGTGAGGCGTGTCAATCCGTTCACCGGATGGCGCGGCCTTTGGCGGTTTCGCTCCTCGCTCTCCGCGCGTATTTTTTTGCTGTGATTGAAGTGCGTTATGAGCGCGGGATTTATCTGCCGCGGCAAAATCTCTGGCTCGACCCGTGGGACCGCAAAAATTTGGCTTTCGTCTCGCACGCGCACAGCGATCACATCGCGCCGCACGATGAAATCATCGTTTCGGAGCGCACCGCGCGGCTCATGCAGGCCCGGCTGCCAGGAGCACGTCACGAGCTGATCGTTCCTTTTGGACAACGCACCACCTTGCATGGGCTGGATTTGATGCTCCTGCCCGCTGGACACATCTTCGGTTCGGCGCAGCTGTTTCTGCAGAGCGAAGGCGGCTCCCTCCTCTACACAGGCGACTTCAAGCTGCGTCACGGGCTCTCCGCGGAGCCAGCCGAGTGGACGCAGGCCGAGACCCTCGTCATGGAAACCACTTACGGCCTGCCGCGCTACCGGTTGCCGCCGACAGAAGAGGTCGTTGCACAAATTGTAGCTTTCGCGCGCGACGCGCTCGAAGAGGGGGCGGTGCCGGTGCTGCTGGGTTACTCGTTAGGCAAAGCACAGGAAATTTTATGCGCGCTCGGCCAGGCGAACTTGACCCCGATGCTCCACGGTTCCGTCTTTCGCATGACCAAAATCTACGAGCAATTCGGGCAGTCCTTCTGCCGCTACGAACGATACAATCCCAGCGAAGTCGCGGGCAAAGTCCTTATTTGTCCGCCGAGCGCGAATCGATCGCGCATGCTGGGGAAAATTCAGCCAAAGCGCGTCGCCATGATCAGCGGCTGGGCGATCGATCCGAACGCCGTCTATCGCTACCAGGTGGACGCTGCTTTTCCTCTCTCCGACCACGCGGATTATACCGATCTGCTTCGCTATGTCGAGCTCGTGCGGCCCGAACGCGTGCTAACACTCCACGGATTTGCCGCCGAATTCGCCCGAGATCTCCGCGACCGCGGAGTGGAAGCATGGGCTCTCAGTGCGCAAAACCAACTCGAGCTGACGCTCGGAATGTTTCGTGCCTCGGCGAAAACGGTTCGTGAAAGCGCCGAAAAACCTGAAGTCGGCTCCGAGTTTTGCACGTTTGCGCAGTTGGGAGAAGCGATCGCGCGCACGCCTGGGAAGCTGGAGAAGGTCCGCCAGCTCGCGAATTATCTCCGCCCACTCGACGAAACGCGGCTCCGCATTGCCGCAACTTACCTGACAGGACGTGCGTTTCCGCAGAGCGATTTACGCACGTTGCAGGTTGGTTGGTCCGTTATTTTCCGTGCGCTGCTGAGCGCGACGAAGCTGGCGCAGGCCGAGTTCAACCGCATCGCCAGCAGTCACGGAGACGCCGGCAAATCTGCCTTCGAAGCGCTCGACGGCCGCACCAATCCCGAACCATTCAGCCTTACTGAGTCGCGTCAGTTCTTTGACGAACTGCAGGAAGCACGCGGGCCATTGGCGAAAACAGAGTTGTTACAAGCTCGTCTCGCCCGGCTCTCCGCGCGCGCGGGCCAGTATTTGGTGAAAATTTTGACCGGCGATTTGCGGCTCGGGCTGCGTGAAGGTTTGGTCGAGGAAGCTGTTGCCACTGCTTTCGGGGCGCCGATCGATGACGTCAAGGAAGCGAACATGCTGCTGGGCGACATTGGCGAGGCGGCGGCCCTCGCTTCCCGGCACAAACTGCATCGCGCTGAGCTCTCATTATTTCGACCGATCAAGAGCATGCTCGCCAGCCCGGAACCGACCGCGGAAGCGATCTGGTCGCGGTTCGCGAGCTCGCCAGCGGCGGGTGCCATCATCGTGTACGTGGAGGAAAAATTCGACGGCATTCGTGCGCAGTTGCATCGGGGCGCTGATCGCGTTGAAATATTTTCACGGGATTTGCGACGGATTACCGAGCAATTTTCCGAACTGGCTGCGCGCGCGCGCTCTTTCGAAAAAGAAGTCATTCTCGACGGGGAAATCATGGCGTTTGAAAACGGTAAAAGTCTCACCTTTTTCGATCTACAAAAGCGACTGGGACGGAAGAGCGATGGAGCGGATTTGTTTGCCACTGCCTCGGCCGACGTGCCCGTCGTGTTCGTTGTGTTCGATCTGCTGTGGATCGATGGGCGCTCGTTGCTGAAGACGCCTTTGCGCGAACGGCGCGAAGCGCTGCGGACGTTGCAGATGCCTCCGCAATTTCAGGTGGCGGATGTCTCTCCCGCGCATAACGCCGCTGAGATCGAAGACCAGTTCGCGCACGCACGACGCCGCCTCAACGAAGGTTTGATGGTGAAAGATCCCGAAAGTCTTTATTCGCCGGGACGTCGCGGGATGTTCTGGTTCAAGCTCAAGAAGGAGCTGGCCACACTTGACGTCGTGGTGGTGGCAGCCGAGCTCGGACACGGAAAGCGCAATCACGTGCTGAGCGATTACACATTTGCGGTCCGCGATGAGACGACCGGTCACTTAGCGACCATCGGCAAAGCCTATAGCGGCCTGACCGACGTGGAGATCGCGGAACTGACGGGCCATTTCAAACAAAACACCGTCGCGGCCCACGGCCGATATCGGGAAGTGAGGCCGGACGTCGTGCTGGAGATTGCTTTCGATTCGATCCAACCGAGTACCCGGCACGAAAGCGGGTTGGCGCTTCGCTTTCCGCGGATCAAAGCGATTCGCCGCGACAAGACCGTCGATGCGATAGACACCCTCGATTACGCGCGCAAGCTTGCGCGGCAGCGAGAAGAGCTCGCTTCGCCGCCGCGAACCCACCAGCACACGAAGTAACGCGCTATTCCGGAGTCG
>DASYVG010000076.1:0-6701 GCA_035937255.1 Chthoniobacterales bacterium
CGACTGGTAAAATCGTCCGTTGTCAGGACGGGCGCAGCCAACAGAAGAACAAGGAGAAAGCGCTTAAGATTTTGCGCGCGCGCCTGCTGGAAGAGAAGCAGCGCGAGGAAGAAGCGAAATATTCCGCGGCCAGAAACAGCCAGATCGGATCGGGCGGACGGGAAGAGAAAATCCGCACCTACAATTTTCCACAAAACCGCATCACCGATCACCGGATCGGTCTCACGCTCTATAACCTTGATCGCGTGATCGAAGGCGATCTCGGCGAAATGATCACCGCGCTGCAGGCGGCTGATTTGCAGGATCGCTTGAAAGAGTCGGCGCTCTCCGCGTGAGGTAGAGCGATCCGTTGGTTGACCCGTCGGTAGGATGCGCGAATGGCTGATCTGCTGGCCGATTATCTGCTGCTGGCATGGGTCCTCATGTCGGTCTCCGCGAGTGGCATCGCTCTTGGCCATCGCTTTACCCGACTGGGTGGTCTCGAACTAATCGGATACGGATTGGCGGCCGGCGTTGTAAGTCATGGAGTGTTCGGCCTCCTTATCGCCGTTACCTGGCGGCCGCGACTGTCTTAAGGCGTTACCGTGACATGGTGCGCCACCGGAATCGTAGATGAACGTCCTCGAAGTGTTGCAATCGACGACCGCGTATTTCCAGAAACGCGAGCTCGAAAGTCCGCGGCTGAATGCGGAACATCTTTTAGCGCACTCGCTGCGCTGCAAGCGCATCGAGCTGTATCTGGAATTCGAACGCGAGCTGGACGAAGCAGAGCTGGCGCCGCTGCGTGCGTTGGTGCGGCGGCGAGGACAGCGGGAGCCGCTGCAGCATCTTCTCGGCACCGTGGAATTTTCCGGACGCAGTTTTCTCTGCGATAGACGCGCTCTCATCCCGCGACCGGAAACGGAAGAGCTGGTCGAGCAGCTCCGAGCGCGTAAGATTGCCGCCGGCGGCCGCATTGTCGATGTTGGAACCGGCAGCGGGGTGATCGCCCTCAGTCTGGCTGCAGCGTTCCCGGGTGCAGAAGTGCACGCAGTTGACATTTCCTCAGACGCTCTCGCGTTGGCCCGCGAAAACGCCGCCCGCCTCGGCTGCGCGGAACGCGTGCAATTCCACGAAGGGCAGCTGCTCGAACCTTTGCGGGGCGAGTTCGATCTCGTGGTCGCGAATCTGCCGTACGTCCCCAGTGGCGACCGAAGCACCCTCGCGCCTGAAGTGTTGTGCGATCCTGACGTCGCGGTTTTTGCCGGGCCATCGGGCGACGAGATTATTCGGGAGCTAATCGCGGCGGCTCCGGCCCGCCTTGGCCGCGGCGGACTGCTCGCGCTCGAGATCGGTGTCGATCAAGCAGACGCGTTGGCACTCTTTCTCGCCGAGAAAAATTACCACGACATTGCGCCAATCCGAGATTATTCAGGTATCGCCAGATTCCTCTTCGCTCAGTATGGATAAGATCCTCGTCCACGGCGGCCACGCGCTCTCCGGTTCCATCAAGATCAGCGGATCGAAAAATTCCGCGCTGCCGATGCTGGCCGCCACTCTCCTGACGCGTGAACCGTGCACACTGCATCGCGTGCCTGACTTGAGCGACACGAATTACATGACCCAGATCCTGATGCATCTGGGCGCGCACGTGGAACGCGCGAGCGGCACGGTCACCGTGCACGCGGAAAAAATCGAATCGATCGCGCCGTATGATGTCGTGCGGCGGATGCGCGCTTCGGTTTGTGTCCTCGGTCCGCTGCTTGGGCGCTGCAAAGAGGCGACCGTATCGCTGCCGGGCGGATGCGTGATCGGAGATCGCCCGATCGATTTGCATCTTAAAGGATTCGAAGCCCTGGGCGCGGCAGTGCGCGTGGAAAATGGAAACGTCAAGATGTTCGCACCGAAACTGACCGGGGCGGTGATTAATCTGCGCGGCAAATTCGGCCCGACGGTTCTCGGCACCGACAACGTAATGATGGCGGCGGTGCTGGCAGATGGAGTGACTGTGATTGAAGGCGCGGCTTCGGAGCCGGAGGTGGTCGACCTGGCGAATTTCCTGAACAAAATGGGCGCGAAAATCGAAGGCGCGGGCACGCGGCGGTTGATTATCGAGGGCGTCGCTGAGTTGCACGGGGCCGAGCACGATGTCATTCCGGACCGAATCGAGGCCGGGACGTTTCTGGTGGCCGGCGCTGTTTGTGGGAACGGAATCACGGTCAATCGTGTCGTGCCGGAGCACATAAAAGCAGTAACGCAGGCATTGAGCAATGCGGGGTTCCGGATCGAAACGACGGAGCATTCCGTCACAGTCTCGCCGAACGGCAGCGCGAAGCCGCTGGAGCTCGTGACCGAACCGTATCCCGGTTTTCCCACCGACATGCAGGCGCAAATGTGCGCTCTACTCTCCACCACGACTGGCATCAGCGTGGTGACGGAGAATATTTTTCCGCAGCGTTACATGCATCTCGCGGAATTGAAGCGCATGGGTGCGCATGTGCAGATCGAAGGCCCGACTGCGGTCATTCAGGGAGTGGATCATCTCACCGGCGCGCCCGTGATGGCGAGTGATCTGCGCGCCTCCGCGGCGCTGGTGTTGGCGGGGCTAAAAGCGGAAGGCGTGACGGAGATCAGCCGCGTGTATCACATCGATCGCGGCTACGAACATCTCGACGAAAAGCTAGGCGAACTCGGCGCGCACATCGAGCGCGTCAAAGAGACCTAAATGGAAACAGTTCCTTCATCTTCAGCCGCCCGCACGTGGGGGGTGCTCTGTCACGCGAGTGCGCTCTGCGGTTTCTTCCTTCCGGCAGTGGGTCACATTATCGGGCCGCTGCTGATCTGGTTACTGAAGCGCGACGAGTTTCCGGAGATAAACGAACACGGGAAGGAATCGCTCAATTTTCAAATCTCACTCTTTTTGTACGCGGCTGCGATCATCGTGCTTTGTTTTGTGCTGATCGGGTTATTGCTGCTCCCGCTTCTCGCGGTGCTCCATCTGCTCAATGTCGTGTTGGTGATCGTGGCTTCGATTCGCGCGAGCGAAGGCAAGTTGTATCGCTACCCGCTCACGATTCGGCTGATCAAATAACAGCGGGTTGTTCGCTGCGGCGCGTGGTTCACCACGGAATGGGCTTCCGGTCGCGCAAAAATTTGCCGGTCAGATCCTGCGGCGCTTCATCCGCGAGCCACACGATTCCGGCCGCGCCTTCGCCCACCGAGCGGTTGGCGTTGGCGCCGCCCATATCGGTTCGCACCCAGCCCGGGCAAACCGCATTCACGGCGAATTTCGGCAGTGCGGCCGCGAGCTGCACCGTCACGCCATTGAGCGCCGTTTTTGAAATGCAGTAGGCGGGCGCCCATCCATCCGCGCCGTCGGTCAATTGTCCGCCCCCGCTGGAAACATTCACAATTCGTGGCGCATCCGAATTGGCGAGCAACGCTCGGAACGCTTGGGCCACAAGCAATGGGCCAAGCGTGTTGGTGCGCAACGTGCCCTCGAAAATCTCCGGCGTGAGCTTCATCACGTCGTCATCGCCATCAACGACGATGCCGGCGTTGTTCACCAGCACATCGAGCCGATCAGTCGCGCGCGCGCAGGTTGCCGCCGCGCGCTCGATACTCCGGCCATCGGAGACATCGATTTCGAGAAACTGCGCCGCGCCGTCCTCGTGCGAAATCCGTGTCGCGGCCTCGGTGCCAGCCTCGGTCTTGCGCGCGCCGATGAAGACACGAAATCCTTTGCGCGCGAGCTGTCGCGCGACCTCAAAACCTATTCCCTTATTTGCGCCCGTCACGAGCGCGATCCGTTGCCTTTTCATATTTGGTCCGTTTCGATTTCTCCGCCGCGAGCTCGCGCAGCGTCTTCATATTCTCGACATCTTCGAGCAGTTCTTTCCCCTTCGGAGTTTCCAGCACCTTCGGGATTTGGCGGAAGCGCCGGTCGCGCATGATAAACCGGAAGGCCTCCAGTCCGATCTGTCCCTGGCCGATGTGTTCGTGGCGATCGACGCGTGAACCGCGCGCCGTCCTGGAATCGTTCAAATGTAAAGCCGCGAGCCGATTTAACCCAATCGTGCGATCAAACTCGCGGAACATCCGGCGCGTGCCCGCTTCGCCTATGATATCGTGACCAGCCGCGAAAACGTGCGCGGTGTCGAGACAGACGCAGAGCCCGTGCGCGGTGTCGAGACAGACGCAGAGCCGCTCGGGTTCGCGGACGCTCTCAATCAGGCAGGCAAGTTGTTCGAAGGTGTGACCGAGACACGTTCCCTGCCCGGCGGTCGTTTCGAGCGCGATCTTTGTTTTCACCCGCGGGATTCCTCGGAACACCTCATCGATGGCGGACGCGATTTTCTTCAGCCCCGCTTCGTCCCCCGCACCGAGGTGCGCGCCGGGGTGCAGGACGAGAAAAGGTAGCTCCAGTTGATCTGCGCGGGTGAGTTCCTCCGACAAGGCGCGGATCGAGTTGGCATGGAATTGCGGATTGGTAGCGGCGAGATTGATTAGATAATTCGCGTGCGCGAAGACAGCTTTCAATTCACTGCGTTGCGCATGGTTGAGGAAGGCCGCGATCTCCTTCTTTTCGAGAGGGCGCGCGAACCACTGCATGTTGTTCTTCACAAAAATCTGCATCGCGTTGCCCTTGATAGAACAGGAGCGCTCGATCGCGACGTGAACTCCGCCACCGATCGACATATGTGCGCCTAGCAGAGGTGCCTCTACCCTCGTTGGCGCGGGGAAGACCTTCTTCGCGCCCTTCACTGCCCTTGGCGAATCTCGCTTTCTCCGCATGACGTTAAAAGCGTTTTGGCCGCCAGACAGGCTTCGCCAGGCTTCCAGTTCCTTCGTATTCGAAGAGCTTATAAACCGGCGCGAGCAGAATGCCGGGACCGTTCGCGCTGATTCGAACGTCGAAATCGAGCTTGTCGTTCAGAAAGAAAAGATCGCCGTGCCCGACCATGCCGAAGATTTTGCCGGAGACGTTGAAGTCGTCGGTGTGGATGACGCCGTCACGGATCGAAAAACTGGCGCGTGCCTCGCGTGCGACGCTGTAGCCGCTGCCGGGAAAGATGCTGCCGAGCAGACCGGAGAGCGGTCCGAAAATCGGGATCGCAAACACGTCGCCATCACGAAGCGTTACTTTCCCATCGCCTCGCATCGTTCTGGCATTGTCACCCAGACCGGTGAAATCGTAGGTCCCGGTGAGCCGGCCGTGGGTGGTGTCATATTTAAAGTAAAGATCGGTCAGCCGTGGGAAGTCGATCGTGTCGACCAGTATGCTCGCGTGGTAGTGAGGATCACCTTTCGCGAGGGAGATGTCCGCGTTCCCTTTCACGCTGCCGCTGAACAATGTCGCATTCACGTCGCTCAGCTGCAGCCGGTCGTCCGTGAAAAGCAGCCGGCCAGTGACGCGTTCGAGCGGGAGGATCTTTCCCAGAAACGCGTAATCCATTCCGGTCGGGGCCTCCACGTTCAGCTCGAGATGATCGCCTTTTCCGCCGTGAAATCGCACCACGCCATTGGCCGTAATGCTCGGGGGCTGCCGGAATTTGTAGGGCACGACCGCCTTGAACAGTTTGGGATCGATCCAATAGATCGCGTCCGCGGGTCGTAGCGTACTCTGCACGTTTGCCAGTCGCACTTCGTGCCGGGCGAAATCGTAAGTGAACGAACCGGTGCCGATTCCTTCGTCGCGCGTGATGCGGAGATTGTCGTAGGTGATCGCACCATTTCCGAAACGGAAGCTGGCGCTTCCGCTGTTCATCCAGACTCCGCGGAAACGCGCACGCTGCTGCGCGATCGTGCCTTCGCCGGTCCACGTTTGCGGGTCGCGACTTGTGCCCTGCGCCGCGAGGTGGACGTGCGGCGGCCGCGGCCACTCCCACTCACTCAGGAACTGGTGCAACTTAGTCGAAACGAGCGGCTGCGCCACACTCGGGCTGATCGTGCTTTCCACGTTTAGCCGGAAGTCTTCCGGCACGTCCAGAAGCTCGGCTTTCAACTCTCCGCTGCTGTGCTGGAGCCGAACTTCGCGCAGCATCGTGCGTTGCCCGTCCCACGCGAAATCTCCCGCGAGACTCAGGAATGGAACATTGCGGTACGTAAAGGACTCGACCGCTGCGCGCCCCACAATGTTCAACGCTGGCGATCCGCTTCCGAAGCCAGCTGATCCTGAGAGCTCAATGTTAGGCGGCCTCGTGAAGGTCATTGCAGCCAGCATTTGTCCGAAACCGAAGGAATCGAGAAATTCTTTCACGTCGATCGTGCTCTGGATTTGGAAGGTCACGGAACCGCCGCGATGCCATCCGGCCTGGGCCGAAAATTCACCCGCTCCGTCCTTCCAGCTCAGCTCCGTCAGCGCAAGCGTTTGATCGGCCCACTCGGCCGCGGCGGAGAGATTCTGCATCTGGTATCCTCCGCGCACGATGTGTTCGCCGGTCAAGGTGGCTTCGACATGCGCATCCTCCAGTTTCGCCATGTCCCCGCTGAATTTTATTTGGAGCCGCGGGGCGCCCCCGGCGAAGGTGAGCCGATTGAGTTCGGTCGCGACTATCTGAAGGAGACGCAGTCGCTGCTGCCATGCTTCTGCGGAAATTTCTGAGGATGGTTTGTAGTCAGCGCGCTTGATCAGCTGGCCAGTCGCTGAAATTAGCACGCGGCCGAAGACTCCTTCCGCCTGGCTGACGTAGATTTGCTCCGGCGGAAAATAAATGTGGGCG
>DASYVG010000077.1:0-7273 GCA_035937255.1 Chthoniobacterales bacterium
AGGCGATGCGTTCCGAAACTCGCGGTGTCGAATTTTACCGCCGGCATGGGCGATGTATCCGCCCCCGCCAAGGGCTGCGGCGGCGCAAATAAGCGTCGCCACTGCCAGCGGAGTCGATGAACGCGGCCACTTTTTCGGCGCAACGATCGCCGTGATTGCGACAGCAGCGAGCACATAGAAGACCCACACAAGTTCGTCCGCCCTGCGATTGTGCTCCTTTAGCCAAGCTTGCCCATTTTCGTCCGCCATCGATAAAACGCGATCGTAAGCCTCTTCTCCAAAATGGGCAGCGGGCCAGGAGGACAGGGCGCAGATAAAAATAAGGCTCAGCGCTACGACCCGCGCGCTGCGAATCCGAAACACAAGCGTTGCGGCAAGGCCGCAAAACGCCACGACCAATCCGTATATTGGCAGAGGGTTGATGAGAGTGTGGAGATACTCCGGCTGCTGCAGATCGCGGAGGATCGTTTCCATCATAAGGAACCCCCTTTGTCCCGGCGGAGTTGATATTCTTTCGCAATCGCCGAACGCGAGAGCGCCGGGAAGATTTGCGATAATGGCAGCGCGAAGACTGGTACGCCCGGTATCGGTTTGTATTTTTTCCAGTCTGGCGCGACGAAATGCCACCACTCCATGCTCAGGCCAAGAAAACCTGCTCGCCCCATCGCCCGCTGCAGCGTGAACAGATTTTGGCGCACAATCGGATCGCTTCCGTGATAATGCATGCTCGCGTCCGGTGTGAACGCGTCGAAGTCGGTCGGCATCGGCACGTCCCGACCCTCCAGGTCGACGAGCGTGGCATCGACCGCGACGCCCCATGTATGCAGCGAACCGATTCCGTCCGCCGGATTTGCGACGTAATGATTGTTCTGAGCGAAAGCCCAAAGCAGTTCGTGGGCCGCTTTGGGTCGGTAGGCGTCCCAGATTTTTAAGCGAAAGCCTTTCTCCAACAAAAGAGCCTGCGCCGCCGCAAGACGTTTTGCGACGGTTGGTCGCACCAATGCAGGCATCCCCTCTGGATACATCCCGCGTTGCAGGATGTTTCGCGTCGTCGCGTAGCGCAGGTCTATCACAATCGTCGGAACCGCGGCGCTGATGTTGACCAATTCGTTCTCCAGTGCAGGCGGCGAGAGGTGGCCCAAACTCGGGTTCGAGCGCGGCGCGGGCGGCGGCGTGGTCTGCGCCGCGGACGGAAACAGCCCGAGAAGGGCGATGGCGAGACCCGTTAGGAGGCGCAGGACGGTGCTCATAAAGATTGGACTAATGGTGGACGGATTATCCCGGGTAAATCCGGCGCGCACGCGCGAACCTCAGTTCGCCGCCGTGACCACCGGAGTGTCCGTCTTGGCAATCCTTTGTAACAAGAGTCGTGCCGTTTCCTCGGGGACATCGAAACGGACCTCGATGTTCATTCCCTGTCTCTCGACCTCGGGGGGCCGCGCATAGAGTAGCAACGTCGAATCCTGGATGCGCAACCAGCGCTGTGGCTCGCCCCGTAACCCCTGCGCAAGGGTGGTTGCCGCTTCATCCGATTTGGTTTTCAAAAGGAGGCGGGCGCGCACCGGATTTTGCAGTGTCAACCCTAGGCCAAGAAGCTGCGTTGAGCCGAGCAATTCGTTCGCGAAGATCGGGTGAAAGATCCGCGGAAGGTTGGTCGGATCGCGCGAAATCATGCGGAGCGCGCTCTCACGATCCAGTGCTTGAAAGCGATCGAACAACTGGCCGGTAATCTTCAGATCCATCGTGATGCCGAGCCGCACACGCGCGAGTTCTTCCACTTCGGGCTTCGCGCCCACCGCCAGAGTTTTTGGGCCGACGCGGGCGAAAGCGAAATTCGGGCCGACCCACACCGGCAGGCCGCTAACGGATTGACGGTCGAAAGCGGTGCTTTTTTCGATTTTCTGCAGGAGATTCGCGAGATCGCCTCGTGTTTCGACTAGAACGAATTCCCGCGTCGCGCCGGATTCACTCAAAGTTATCGCGCGCGTCACGCGCACAACGTCGCGCGCCGGATTTATGACGGGCGTATTCTGCGCCGCGCCGACCAGCGCCGCCCAAACTTTTAGCCATTCGTCGGCGGCGCTATTGCGCCATCGCTTCGGCAAATCGTTGCGATCAAATTGGTCAACATTGAGCGAGAGAATGTTTTCGGTTTCCTGCGGCAACCACTCACGTTTGGCCGGGGATTGGAAGACGAGGGGTAGAATGATCGCGAGCAGCACCAGCACCGAAAGCACCGCGAAGTAGAATTTCCGCAACTCTTGCTTATCGATCTGACTGGAAAGCTGGGCTAATTGCGCGCGGTGCTCGGTGTGCCGATCAACCGCTTCGCGATGTTGATGCACTTCCGTGAGGAGATGGGGGGAATCAGGCGGCGCGATTCCGTTGGTGGCGAGGTGACGGCCAATATTCAGATAGGCGGGATTTTTTCGCTCCTCCACGGTCTGATGTTGAGCGCGCGCTTCCCGCAGAGCGTCCTGCTGCGCGCGGCTGGCCTCATTCAAACTGCGATCGCGTGTTTCGAATTCACTGCGGATTTTCGCGATATTCCCCTCCGCGACGGCGAGCGCCTCTTCGTGCTCGCTTAGCTTCTCGCGTGCGAGGCGGCAGGCATCGGCGCTGCCTGTTCGCGCCCGGACAAGTTCGGCGCGTTCTTCCGGAAGTTGTGCGCGTTGCGAACCGAGCCCGGCGTTCTGCGCGTCAAGATCTTGCGGTGGCGGAACCTTTATTTGCAATTCCGAAAGCTTCCGCAACAGCTCGCGATCGCTTTCGTCGTTGTCCTGCAGCCGGCGCTCCACGCCCGCGAGTTCGCGCGCGCAGAGATCGGCGGCGGCCTTTACTTCGTTATGGCGCTGGAGAATCGGTTTTTTCTCTTCTTCCAATTTCGCCAGCGCGCTCGCCTGTTCCTTCGCATTCTCCTGTCGCTGCGCCTCGATTCGCTGCAACGCTTCCTCGGTTTGCGTAATGCGCACCGCCACTTCTTTCTGCTCCTGCTCCAGCTTCTTGAGCGCGACAATCTCGTTTCGCAGTTCGGGAAAGTTCGAGGCTTGCGAGCAGCCTTCGCGGCCAAGGCTAATTTCACTTCGCTGCAACACGCGCTTTTGATGGCGCAGCGCCATGTGCGTGCGCTGGCGGCGGATTTTTAATCCGATCTCGCGCAGACCTGTGCGGATGAAGCTCACTCCTGCAAAACTACGCGGCTCGCGGGCCGCTCCAATCCGAAAATCACTCCTCGCCGCTGCTCAGCCGGGCGAGCACATTGAAGTCTTCGAGCGTTGTGGTGTCCCCCGTGACAGCTCGACCGCTTGCGATTTCCTTCAGCAGACGTCGCATGATCTTCCCGCTGCGCGTCTTCGGGAGAGCCTCCGCAAAGCGCACTTCGTCCGGTTTCGCGATCGCTCCGATATGGGTGCCCACATGTTGGCGGAGTTCTTCCTTCAATGAGGAGCTCGCCGTCACATTTTCTTTCAAGGTCACAAACGCGACTACGCCCTGTCCCTTCATTTCGTCGGGCCGACCCACGACCGCCGCTTCGGCCACATGCTTATGACTTACGAGCGCGCTCTCGATCTCGGAGGTTCCAAGGCGGTGTCCAGCCACATTCAACACATCATCGATTCGGCCTACGATCCAAAAATAGCCGTCATTGTCGCGCCGTGCACCGTCGCCCGTGAGGTAGCTTCCCTTGAATTCGCTCCAGTATTGTTTTTTGTAGCGAGTCTTATCGCCGTAAATCGTGCGCAACATCGATGGCCACGGCCGTCGGATCACGAGTTTTCCGCCCACATTGGGCGCGACTTCTTCGCCTTGCTCATCCACGACGGCGGCGTCGATTCCAAAAAACGGCAAGGTTGCGCTCCCCGGCTTGGTCGCCGTGGCGCCGGGCAACGGGGAGATCATGATCGCCCCGGTTTCCGTCTGCCACCAAGTGTCGACGATCGGGCACCGGCCGCTGCCGATCTTCTCGTGATACCACATCCACGTTTCCGGATTAATCGGCTCGCCGACCGTTCCCAGAAGGCGCAGCGACGAGAGATCGTGTTTCTTTACCCAAGCGTCGCCCCACCGGATAAAGGCCCGGATGGCGGTGGGAGCGGTGTAAAGCACGCTCACGCCGTAGTCTTCGACGATTCGCCAAAACCGGTCCGGCTCCGGCCAGTTCGGCGCCCCTTCGTACATGAGTGTGGTCGCGCCATTCGCCAGCGGGCCGTAGACCACGTAGCTGTGGCCGGTCACCCAACCGACATCCGCGGTGCACCAGTAGACATCTTCGTCGCGCAGATCGAAGACGTATTTCGTCGTGGAATAGGTCCCAATCAGATAGCCGCCGGTCGTGTGCAGAATGCCCTTCGGCTTGCCGGTCGATCCACTCGTGTAAAGAATGTAGAGCGGATGTTCGCTCTCGAGCGGGGCCGCCGGGCAGTCGGCCTTCACGTACTCGAGCTCACGATGCCACCACACGTCGCGGCCTTCTTCCATGTGGATGTCGCTCGCGGTGCGCCGAAATACGATCACGCGTTTGATGGAAGTTTCGCCGGTGAGCGCGTCGTCGACGTTTTTTTTCAGCGGAACCACCGCCCCACGGCGGTAGCCGCCATCCGCCGTGATCACGGCCACCGCTCCGCTGTCCGCGATGCGGTCGCGAATGCTGTCAGCACTGAATCCGCCGAAGACGACGGAGTGCACCGCGCCGATCCGCGCGCACGCCAGCATGGCGATGGCGGCTTCGGGAATCGTGGGCATGTAAATAATGACCCGGTCGCCTTTGCGGATTTTGTTGCGTTTCAGCACGTTCGCAAAGCGGCAGACTTCCCGATGCAGTTGCTGATACGTGAGCGTCCGTCGGTCGCCCGGCTCGCCTTCCCAAATGATGGCGGCTTTGTTGCGCCGGGCCGTCGTGAGATGCCGATCGAGGCAGTTTTCGGAGACGTTTAGTTTGCCGCCGATAAACCATTTTGCGAAAGGGGCCTTCCACTCCAGCACACGCTTCCATGGTGCTTGCCAGACCAGCTCACGCGCTTCACGCGCCCAAAACTTCTCTGGTTGTCGGATGGATTCACGATAGAGCCGCTCATAAACAGCCCGGCTCGGGATTCGCGCCGTCCGTGCGAATGAACGCGGGGCTTTAAAAACCCGCTTCTCAATCAAGTAGGACTCAATGTTTTTTTCCATTGCCGGGGCCGAACGGTGCAACCATTGCCAATCGCCTCCGGAAAAGAAAGCGGAGAGTCAAGGCGCGGGAATTCATTTGTGTTGTCGAGCATGCGACCGAAAACTGACCGCATGAACGATCACGTTTACAAAAAAATCGAGTTGGTCGGTTCGTCCTCGAAAGGAATTGAAGATGCGGTGGCGAATGCGCTGGCGCGTGCGAGCAAGACCATTCGCAACATGCGGTGGTTTGAGATCACGGAGACGCGCGGCCACCTCGAGGACGGCAAGATCGCGCACTGGCAGGTGACCATCTCGGTCGGGTTCACGCTCGACGCGTGAGTCGCGGCGCGGACGCGCTAAGCTTCGTTTTGTTGCGCCACCCGATACAGCTTGCTCGCGCCGTAGATGAGCAGCGCTGGCTTGAAAACCAGGATGAGTAATCGGAGTACGCCCCCGAGGACCCGGCCCAGCGGCAATCGATTCAGGATATAGCCAGCAGCCAGGGCGTAGAGCACCGATTGAGTCGGGTTTTCCCGTACGTAAACTTCCGTCTGTTGCAGCACTTCGCCGAATTGATCCTTGGTGTAACGGAGACCGCGCTCGGCGAGATCCTCCGGAATAGCAGCGAATTTATCGTCCATCTTACCTAGTGTTCGAAGCGCAAGCCCGCTTTGCGTGTCCTAAAAACTGATCAGCGTAATGTCAGCCAAATTGTGCGCGCGCCCGTTTCGGGCGGAAAATCGACCGGCGGTGGCTGGCTCTGGAAGCCGCCTGCCCGGCGTGTCGCTTTCAGACAAAAGCGGCCCATTACTTCAAGCGCTCGCTCATCCAGACTGGTGCAGTTCGTGGAAAGAAGAATGCGGGCATTTCGCTCCGCCACCCCTAAGGCGGCGAGAAGCAGCTTCTCGAAATCCTGTTCAACCTGAAAAGCCCGGCCTTTCCGGGAGCGCGAAAACGTCGGTGGATCGAGGATGATCGCATCGAACCGCTCGCCCTTGCGCGCCAGTCGGGGCAGGACTTCCATGACGTCGTCGGCAACGAAGCGGTGGTTTTCAGTGGGAAGTCCATTAAGGCCGAAGTTCTCGCGGCCGCGCGCGAGCGATTTCTTCGAGAGGTCGATGTTGACCGTGCGCGTGCCGACCGAGCCCGCCGCCACGGAAAACGAGCAGGTGTAGGAAAAGCAGTTTAACAGTGTCGCGGGCGTCATTTGCCGGAGCGCCCGCCGGTTCTCGCGCTGGTCGAGAAATAATCCGACTGAATATCCCGCCGCAAAATCGATCGCGTAGCGAAGGAATCGTTCGGTCACCACGCTCTGCAGCGGCGTGTTCGCATCTCCCAGGATCAGACGCGGCGCTTCCCGCTCGGCGTTCTGTTTCGGAAGATGACGGAGAAACACCCGGCTGATCTTGAAGTTCGCAGCCAGAGCCCAGAGATGCAGTTCGGTCGTGAGTCTTTCGCGCGCCGCTTCCGTCTTGACGGAAATCAGAACGTCCGAACCGAAGCGTTCCACCCAGCCATCGTCAGTCGTGCAGAGCCGATGAGCATCGGTGTGTTCCGCGACAAAATCGCGCAGAACAGACGGCTCTATCCACTTAAAGCTCGCTCTCTGTCGCGGTTGCGGTTCCACCTTGTTCCATATTCGGTCCTCGGCAGCGGGCTGATTGTGCGCGCGCGATCTTGCTGGACCTGAGCGCTTCGATAGAATGCCGTGCGCTCGCTCCGGCGCCGGCGTCCTCCGCGAGATAGAAGATGCAAATAGTCACCGTTCGTGTCCCCGCGAGCACTTCCAATCTCGGGCCCGGTTTCGATTGCCTCGGCGTCGCGCTGCGGCTTTATAACGACATCACAATTCGGCGGGGCCGTTCCGGCACCAATTCACCGATGGTCGCGGAAGCGGCGCGCTCATTTTTTCAAGAAGCGCGCGTCAGGGAGTTCGCCTTCGCCTGCACGATTGAAGGCGACATTCCTCAGTCGCGAGGACTCGGCAGCAGCGTCACCGTGCGATTGGGGGTGATCCATGCCTTGAACGAACTGGCGGGAAGAGTGCTCGCGCGGGAACGCATTTTCGAAATGTGCGCGGAACTGGAAGGCCATCCCGATAATGCCGCGCCGGGCGCAT
>DASYVG010000078.1:0-2007 GCA_035937255.1 Chthoniobacterales bacterium
TGGGCCGCGTTTCAGGGAACCAACGAGAAGGCGATGATGATGGGAGACACGGTCTTGTTCGAAGACGAAGTCAATGACGCCATGTCAGCGGCTCTCGACAACGGGTTGAGCGTCACGGCGCTGCACAACCATTTCTTCTTCGACGAGCCGAAAGTTTACTTCATGCACATCAGCGGCGAAGGCAGCGTCGGAAAACTGGCTGGGGCAGTGAAGAAGGTTTACGACGCGGCCAAGGCTGTGCGGGGGCCGTCGGGAAATCCGGGGAAGACCTTCGGACAGCGAGCGATCGAAAAGGGCGCGCTGCCCGACAAGAGTTCAATTAGTCCGGAGCCGCTCAACGAGGTCTTCGCCATGCAAGGTGAAGCGAAAGACGGGATGTTGAAATTCACCATCGGTCGTCCGGCGAAGATGGGCGGGATGAACATCGGGAAAGAAATGGGGGTGAACACCTGGGCCGCCTTCGCTGGCAGCGACGACAACGCGATCGTCGACGGCGACTTCGCGGTGACCGAAGATGAATTGCAACCGGCGTTGAAAGCGCTTCGGGTCGCTGGCATCAACATCGTCGCAATCCATTCGCACATGACGCACGAAACGCCGCGGATCCTGTTCTTCCATTACTGGGGCAGAGGCGCAGCGAAAGATCTCGCGAATGCTGTGAAGGGAGCGTTACTGGCGAGTGGGCTCTCGGCTGCGACCACCACGGCACAAAACTGATCCTTCGTAAGGGGATAAATTCACCGTAGCGGTGTTTGATGACCTTCCTTAACGGACTCAGGTGAAACATTTCGCCCTTGCTATTGTCATCGCCCTGCTTGGCAATTTTCTCAGCGCTGCTGCGCGCGGTGACGCGGGACTTGAACTTAAACAGACGATCCCGCTGAGCGGAGTCGAGGGACGGATAGACCACCTCGATCTCGACGCCGCAGGTGAAAGATTATTCGTCTGCGCACTCGGCAACAACACCGCCGAAGTAATCGACTTGCGTAAGGGCGAGCGCGTTCACTCGATCAGCGGCCTTGGAGCGCCACAAGGGGTTGTTTATATGCCCGAACTAAACAGGCTATTCGTAGCCAACGACAAAGCGGGGCTATGTAACATCTACGATGCGAATTCGTGGCAGCTCATCGGGAAAGTGCAGTTCGAGGATGACGCAGATAATATGCGTTACGACCGAGCTTCTAAGGAGATCTTCGTCGGCTTTGGCAACGGCGGAATCGGGATAATAAACGCGGTTGATGGCAAACGTGTTGGCTCAATCAAACTCGCAGCGCATCCAGAAGCTTTCGAGCTGGAGAAGGGTGGGCGGCGAATTTTCGTAAATGTTCCGAACGCCGGCCATGTAGCGGTGATTGACCGCGATAAAGGCGAAGTGACGACGACATGGAAGCCCGATGGCGCGTCTGGAAGCTTTCCGATGGCGTTTGACGAAGCCAATCACCGGCTCTTCATCGGATGCCGCAATCCTGCGAAGCTGGTCGTCCTTAATACCGACTCGGGAGATGTAGTCACGACCGTCAATATCTCGGGCGATCCGGACGAGGTTTTCTACGACGCAAAACGACGACGCCTCTATGCCGTCTGCGGAGCCGGCCATGTCGAGATCATTGAACAAGCAGATCCAAACACCTACAAACCAGCCGCGAAAGTTCCAACGGCGACTGGCGCCCGCACAGGGCTATTCGTGTTAGAATGGGACGCTCTATTCATTGCGGTTCCCCACCGCGGCACGCAGGCGGCGGAGATTCGGCGATATCAAATCCGGTAAGTTGAAGGGCGACACGAGGCTCTCATTGGTCGTTTGCTCCCCGCGATGGGCGACCAACGTCATCAAGGTCAGATGAAATCACGTGTGGCACGGGCGGAAATGCGCAGGTGAATAATGCGCGAAAATGGCGAAATTCACTCGTTCGCGAGCCGATGCTTTGCTACCCCATAGCACCGCTCCCTCAGAGATATATCGCGGATTCTCAAATTATCCGTTTCTCCACAGCTGGGTGCGGAGGG
>DASYVG010000079.1:0-13354 GCA_035937255.1 Chthoniobacterales bacterium
ATCAAAATCGCCGGAGTAATCGTGGCGACGAACATCGTCGGCGCGGGAATTTTTCTCGCCGCACGCTCGAAGCGAGCGCGGCGAGCCTCGAGCTGAGCGCGGAGAAATGGGCAGGAGTGGATTCGAACCACTGAAGGCGTAAGCCAGCGGATTTACAGTCCGCCCCGTTTGGCCACTTCGGTACCTACCCGTGGGCGCGAGCGATCATATAGGCTCGCCCTCTGCACGCCGCAAGTCACCATTCCTCGGCGTCTTTGGAAACGACGAACCTTCCCCAACGAGCTATGAAACGCGCCCGAAAAACTGCGCGATTAATTGGACCACGTAGCGCTGCTGCTCTCGCGCCAGTTCCGGAAAGATCGGCAGCGCCAGCGTCTCTCGCGCGGCGCGCTCCGTCTCCGGCAGGTCCCCGGCGCGGTAGCCCAAATACGCGAAGCATTCCTGCTCGTGCAGCCCGAGCGGGTAATAAATTGCCGTGCCGATCTCGGCGCTCGAGAGCTGCTCGCGTAATGCATCGCGATGCGGCGTGCGTATGACGTACTGATGATAAATGTGGTGATTGGTTGCTCCGCTCTCGCGAAACGGCTCGACCGGCAAAGAGATGTGTGCCGTCAGATCGTAACGCTGGAATTCTTCGCGATAGAAATCCGCTGCCGCGCGGCGCGCTGCCGACCAGGCGTCCAGGCAAGGCAATTTCACATTCAGAATGGCAGCCTGGATCTCATCGAGCCGGAAATTGCCGCCGATGAAGTGGTGGTAGTAACGCGGTTCCATCCCGTGCTGCCGACAAACCCGAAGCGTTTGTGCGAATTGACCATCGCGACAAATCACCATCCCGGCGTCCCCGGCGGCGCCAAGATTCTTCGACGGATAGAAGCTAAAATAACCGGCTTCCCCCATCGTACCTGCCTGCGCCACGCCGTCAGGAAGCGGGCACTGCGCGCCAATCGCTTGCGCTGCGTCTTCGATGACGTGGAGATGATGCGTTCGGCCGATCGCCAGCAATGCGGCCATGTCGCAGCACAACCCAAACAGATGGACCGGCACAATCGCTCGAATTGTGTTGCCATCCGCATCGACGGGTCGCCCTTCACCGTCAGTTCCTCTATCAGCTAAAAAGCGTTCGACGGCGGTGGGAGATAAGTTGAACGTGTCCGGGTCGATATCGACGAAGATCGGTCTCGCTCCCACTCGCGCGATGCATCCTGCGGTCGCGAAAAAAGTGTAGGCCGACGTGATCACAGCGTCGCCAGGCCCTATTTTCATCGCCATCAAAATGGCCAGGAGCGCGTCGGTCCCGGAGGAAACACCGATCGCGTGGGGCGTCCCGCAGAAAACAGCCATCGCCTTCTCAAAGCGGGCTACTTGCGGGCCCAGGATGAAATTTTGAGAGGAGAGCACTTCGTCGACTGCCGCGTGGATCGGCTCCGCCAGCGCGCTATATTCCTTGCTTAGATCCATGAGCGGCACGCGCATTGCCGCTAAATTGGCAGCTTCGCTCTCTGCTTCAATCGCAACTTTGTTTGCCGGTTAGCTTCGTTGACCGATTCGCCCCTATCAGCTACCATCGATGGCATGTCGTTGATCCGTGGGCTCTTTTGGATCGTTCTGTTTGCCTTCTTTACCTTCTGTTTCGTAGTCCTCTTCGAATACGGAACACATGATTTCGCCAACGGATTCCAGAAGGAATTCGAACGCGTGAAAGCTTTCGCTAAGGAAGCGACGACGAAGCCGGCCAAAACCGACAAGGCGAAAAAGTAGCGAGCGCCTCGCCCTACTCCACGAACTGCACGTCGACTTCGCGTTCGAGGTAGCCGCGTTCGCGGGCCGTATTCAAAAAGAGGCGGATCGCCGCGCGGCCGCTTTCTCCATAATCGCGCGTGTAATCGTTGACATACATGCCGATGAACTTGCTCGCCAGGCCTTCACCCATATCTCTCGCGTACGGCATTGAATGACGCACCGCTTCCTCGCGATGGCTGAGTCCGAAATCGATGCTCGCGCGCATGATGGAAAGCAGGTCCTGCTGAATGGGAGGCGGTATGTCTTTCCGCAGTACGTTCCCGCCGAGGGGGAGCGGCAGCCCGGTCTCGCGTTTCCACCATTCACCAAAGTCCACGATCTTCGTAAATCCGGCGTGCGCGTAAGTGAGCTGCCCTTCGTGAATGATTAGACCAGCCGAGGCATGGCCTGCTTTGACCGCGGCGAAAATTTCGTCAAACGGAATGACGACGAAATCAAAATCGCCCAGGTAGATTTGCAGCGCGAGATACGCGCTCGTCATGGTCCCCGGGATCGCGATGCGACGACTCCGCAGCCACGCGCGAATCTCCGTATCCGATGCGTTCGTCGCCAGGCCAGTCGTATCGGTCGCTACGATCATCGGGCCGTATCCATCTCCCATGCTCGCGCCGCAGGGGAGAAGCGCGTAGCGTTCGCTCACATACGCGTAGGCGTGGATCGAAATGGCAGAGATGTCTAATTCGCCCCGCAACGCGCGCTCATTCAGGGTCTGAATGTCTTCGAGCCGGTGTTCAAATTGATAGCCACGCAGATCGATTTTCTTTTCCGCCATCGCGTAGAACATGAAGGCGTCATCCGGATCAGGAGAATGCCCAAGCGTGAAAACGCGCGAAGCAACTGACATAATGCGCGCACGCTAGCTGCGAGCGCCCTCGCCTGCAACGCGTCCGACGGACGCGACCGGTTGCAGTTTGCGTTGGCAGAGCCAATCCGATAGCCTGCCTGCGAATGGCAAAATCGGTTCTGGGCAAAGGTCTTGGCGCGTTGATCAGCGCTCAGCCGTCACTCACGCGAGTTGACGCCGAGCCCGGCGAAAGAATTCAGCAGGTGCCGCTGGAGAGTATCGTGCCGAGCCCGTTGCAGCCGCGGAAGGATTTCCCGCGCGACGCGTTGCTGGAGTTGGTCGATTCCATTCGGCAACAGGGGATCATCCAGCCGCTCATCGTTCGCCCTGTCGAAGGCAAGAACGAGTTGATCGCGGGCGAACGGCGTTGGCGTGCTGCCCAGGAAGCGGGACTGACCGAGGTACCGGTTATCGCTCGCCGGGCCACTGACCTCGAGGTGCTCGAACTCGCGTTGATCGAGAATCTGCAGCGCGCCGATCTCAATCCGATCGAGGAAGCGCAGGCTTACGCGCGACTCGCGGGTGAATTTGGGATGCGACAGGAAGACATCGCCAGCAAAGTCGGGCGTAGCCGTGCGGCCGTGGCCAATTCAATGCGCCTGCTTGATTTGCATTTGCAAATTCAATCCTGGATCACGCAAAACCTGCTCAGCGTTGGTCACGCCAAGGTCTTGCTCGCATTAAAATCGCAGGAAGAACAACAGGCGGTGGCGGAGACCGTTCTCCGCCGTAGTGCCACGGTGCGGGACACGGAGCGGCTCGTCGCCCGACAACTCGGAAACGCGCGACCTCGTCGTAAGCGGCAGCATCTCGCCGCCACCGTCACTTCAGCCGCTTTGGAGGATTTGCAAAATCGTCTGCAACAACATCTCGGGACGCGGGTCACGCTGCATCACGGCGACAAACGCGGCCACATTGAGATCGTGTACTACGGGAATGACGACCTGCAGCGCGTGATGAGCGCTCTCGGCCTGCCGGCGAGCGAGGCGTAGGGCCGCGTAAACGAACCGCGGGATGGAGCGAGGCGCCGCAGCGAAATTCATGGTGATGGCGGCATTAAGCGGAATGGTTGGCTGCGAGTCGAAGGTGGCCACAGCGGTTTCCCCCCCAGCGCACATTTGGGAGGAGTTTTCGGGAGAAAAAGCCCTCGAGCACGTTCGTCGTCTGCTTGATTTGGGTCCGCGACCACCGGGTTCGACTGCGCTCGAAAAATCCCGCGCATACATCACGGCGCAGCTCGAAAGTTCGGGTTGGAAAGTGACGCAGCAGGCGTTCGAGGACGACACCCCCGTAGGAAAAGTGCACTTCGTGAATTTGATCGCGACCTTTGCCTCCAGAAAGACCAGCGGCGACCCTCTCTTTCTCGTCTGTTCGCATTACGACACGAAGACTTTCGAGACGGTTGAGTTCGTCGGAGCCAATGATGGTGGCTCCAGCACAGGGGCGCTGTTGGAGCTGGCACGCGTGCTCAGCCGGAATCCGGAATTGGCAGCGCGCATCGAGCTCGTCTTTTTCGATGGGGAAGAAGCGTATGAAAGTTTTACGGAGACGGATGGCCTGTATGGGAGTCGCTATTTTACCAGGCAGCTAGTGGCGGAAAACAAGACGCGGAGTTTTCGCGGCGGAATTTTGTGGGACATGATCGGCGATCGTGATCTGACGATTACCCTGCCGCCAGATTCTCCATCGCAACTGGCCGACGGGATTTTCGCGGCGGCGCAAGCACTCGATCTTCGCAAGCATTTCACTTACTTCCGCGGCGGAATCACCGACGATCATACGCCCTTGAACTCTGCCGGAATTCCCACGATCGATCTGATCGATTTCGATTACCCGCCGTGGCATTCCGCCGGCGACACAATCGATAAGCTGAGCGCAGCCAGTCTGCAGATCGTTGGCAGGGTCACCGCTTTTTATCTTTCAGAGCTGGCGTTCAAATGAGGACTGCTGCTCGAGTCGCCATCTTGTCCATGCTCGCCGCTGTTGCGGGACTCGGCAGTGGCGAGCTGATTATTCGTTCACCGGCCTGCCGCGATGTGCTCGGTCGTTTTTTTCAACGTGGAAATCTGCTGGCGCTGGCTGGTGGCGCTGGCATCTACGAATCGGATATTTCCTCGAGCGATCCCGCTGCGCTCCGGTCGGCTATCATTGGTGCCAATTTGCGCTACGTCGCCCGCGCGGAGTGGATCGATCCGGGTCGGGTTGAGGAGGAATGTAAAATTTTGCGCGCACAGTTTAATGACGAAGCGCTTTTCATACGCGCTCTCAAGGCGAGCGGTTTGTCACCTGACGAGTTCGTCACGCTCGTCGCAAATCAGCTTCGAGAGCTGCAATGGTTGGAAAAACAGCTGCCATTATCGGAGCCGATCGATGCAATGTGCGAGGCTTACTTTCAGACGCATCGCGACGAATTCATTCTCCCGGCTCGCTTGCGCGCGCGTCATTTATTCCTGACCGCCCCTGACGGAACTGCGTCTGAAATCGTGGAATCCAAAGCGCGATTGATCGACCGCCTTTGGAACGAGTTGGAGCGCGGCGCGGATTTCGCGCAGCTCGCGGCGCAGTCGTCTGAAGACGAGGCTACGAAAAACCGTGGCGGCGATCTGGGGTTCTTCTCCAGTGCGCGGATGCCAAGCGAGTTTATCGAGAAACTAGCGAACCTGCGCACCGGCGGTCGCACCCGCCCTTTCCGCTCTCATCTCGGCTTCCACATCGTCGAACTCACGAACGTGTCGGCGCCGCGCGAGATTGGGTTTAAAGAGGCGCGGCGTGAAATCGCAGCGGAGGTGACGAACGCAGCGCGTGCTATCGAGGCGTCTCGCGTTTCTGAAAATCTCTCCGGCGTGCAGTTTCGAAGAATTGGGCTCTAGCGCGGAAGCGACGCGCTGAGTTCCGGGTTTGCATGCGCGCCCGTTTGCCGTGATTTTGCCTCGCGGACGACCGGCTTCTTCGCTCCGCCCACAAATGACACGGCGCGCACACAAAAAAGTTGGTGTGATCGGACTCGGAATTATCGGCCAACGAGTGGCTGAGAATCTTCGTCGCCGTGGTTTTCAGGTCTTCGTCTGGAATCGAACGCCGCGTCCTTTCCCTAATTTCGTCGGGTCGCCCGCGGAGATCGCCTCTCTTTGCGATTTCGTGCAGATCTTCGTCGCGGATGACGACGCGCTCCTGGAAATTGTGCGGCAGATGACGAGCGCTCTTGGTGCGAACAATTTGGTTATGGCGCACAGCACTGTTGCGCCGGACTGCATGCGTTCAGCGGCCGAAATCGTGCGACGGCGTGGCTCTGAATTTCTCGATGCTCCCTTCACCGGCAGCAAAATGGCCGCCGAAAAAGGGGAATTAATCTATTACGTCGGCGGAGATGAGATGGCATTGCGTCGGGCTCGTCCTGTCCTGGAGGCAAGCAGCAAAGAGATCTTGGAAATCGGAGCAGTCGGGGATGCCACGATCGTGAAGATCGCCACGAACATGGTGACGGCGGTGACCGTCCAGGTCGGCATCGAAGCGTTGGCGCTGGCCCACGGGGCCGGGATTTCGCTGGAAAAGTTCGGCGCCGCGCTGCGCAGCAATGCGTGTCACTCGGGCACCCTCGGTTTTAAGATGCCGAAGATTATCGAGGGGGATTTCGAACCTCACTTTTCGGTCAAGCATATGCTGAAGGATTTGCGCATCGCGGCTCGCATGGGTCGAGCGCTCGATGTCGGTTTGCCCGCGACGGCCGCGGCGCACGATCGCCTGTTGGAAGAGGTGCGAAATGAGCACGGCGATGACGACTATTCGTCAGTCGCACGCCAATATTTCGCCGGCAATTTGTCGCAGGTTGATAAGGATAACGGCGCCGCGCTATCCGAGCAGCTCGAACTTAGGGAGCGGCCCTTGGATGAAACGGTGAGAGATACGTCAGGCGCGGAGCCTTCGGAAGCGGCGGCCATGCCTGATATTCCGCCAGATCCGTCAGCCAGATCCTCCACGTCCGGCGAAGCTTCAGAAGAATCTAACGGCACTGACGTGGCGCTGATCGAGCCAACCGGAGAATCTTCTGAAACGGAGACCGCGGCGATCGAGGAATCGAAGGATGAAGAACAAATTTCATCAGGAGAAGTAGCGAAAGAAAGCCCGAGCGAGCAGCAGCTCCCCGTGCCGGCGGAGGAAACGACGCGCGGTTTCTTCAACCGGTTTCGCCGGCTTGGCAGGAGCGCGAAATAAGCTGCCGGTATCGGTCTGGCGTGATGCAGATTCCCGACGCAGCCGCACTTTTCGATCTGTCGGGCCGGGCGAAATACCGTATTACGGGAACGGACCGCACGCGTTTCTTAAACGGTCAGATAACGAATGACGTTCGCAAAGCGGAGGCCGACGCGCTGCTGGAAGCCTGTGTTCTGAATGCGAAAGGGAAGCTGAATGGACATTTCTTTCTCGCCGCTGAAGCCGATGCATTTCTGCTCGATGCCGACGAGGTACTCCGCGAGACACTGCACGCGCGATTGGAGCGTTACGTGATTGCAGACGATGTGCAAATCATGGACATCAGCGATGATTTTGGTCTGCTCCATATCGTTGGGGGGACGCCTTCTGACCTGCCGCGAGATTGCTTGTTGCGCCGGGCGGACCGGTTCGGTTTACCCGGCTGGGACGTGCGTTTTCCACGACCGGAGCTAGCGCGAAGAAAGCAACAGCTGTTGCCGCTCTTTCCGTTCTGCGATGAGGCCTGTGCTGAAACGTGGCGCATCGAACGCGGCATTCCTCGCTGGGGGAGAGAATTGACTCCGGAGATCATTCCCGTGGAAGCGAATCTCCAGGAGCGCACGATCGATTACGCGAAAGGTTGCTACATCGGACAGGAGACCATCTCGCGCATGAAAATGTCCGGCCAGACGAACAAACGTTTGTGTGGGCTGCTCTCCCTCACCGGCTCGCCGCTTCGCGCCGGCATGAGACTGATCCCGGCGGGCGAGGGAAAAGACGTCGGTTGGATAACGAGCGCCACGATGAGTTCGCGCTTGGGTAAGCAAATCGCGCTCGGATATGTGAAACGTGGATTTAGCGATTTGGGCACGCGCTTGCGCGCACGCGACGCGGCGGCCGAAACCGGTTTGGAAATCGAAGTCGCTGCGCTTCCTTTCTTCTAAGCTGTTTCGATCGCTCCAGAACGGCGTTGACCGTCGATTGCGCTGAATCGTAGCTTGCTTGCCCGGCCAGAGCAGCGTGAACATTCTGGTCACCGCACTCATGGCCAAAGTCACCCTTCAGAATGTCTCCAAAATTTATCCGGGAGCAAAGGGTCGCGACGTCACCGCGGTCAACGACGTTAGTCTCGAGATCAACGATCGGGAGTTTGTAGTTATGGTCGGTCCCTCCGGTTGCGGCAAATTGACCATTTTGCGCATGATCGCCGGTCTCGAGGCGATATCCCGAGGCGACGTTTTCATCGGTGATCGGCGCGTGAACGACATTCCGCCGAAAGATCGCGATATCGCGATGCTGTTTCAAAACGACGCGCTCTATCCGCACATGTCCGTCTACGACAACGTTGCGTTCGGTTTGAAGCTGCGGAAATTTTCCGAGGCTGAGATCAAAAAGCGCGTGCTCGCTGCTGCTGGCATCGTCGGGATCGAATCGCTGGAGCGGAAACCAAAAACACTTTCCGGGGGCGAACGCCAGCGGGTCGCGGTGGGACGCGCGCTTGTGCGGCAGCCGAAAGTGTTTCTCTTTAATAAACCGCTGTCCAATCTGGACGCGAGCATGCGAGTGCAGATGCGGCGAGAGATCACGAAGCTGCATCGACGGCTGGAGGCAACGATGATTTACGTCACGCACGATCAGGCCGAAGCGATGGCGTTGGGCGACCGGGTCGTGGTCATGGATAAGGGCGTCGTGCAGCAAAACGACACGCCCGTAGCACTTTACAACGACCCGGCCAACCTCTTTGTGGCCGGTTTCCTGGGAAACCCTCCCATGAATTTCGTGAACGGCACTTTGAAGGAAGAGCGTGAATCGCTCCTTTTTTGTGAATCCGAAGGCGGAACGGTCGAGGTCCGCTTCAAGCTCGAGCAATGCCCGGCGGGGCGCGAGCTTGCGGGTAGACCGTTGCTGCTGGGGATTCGGCCGGAGGACATCGAGGTGGCGCAATCTTCACGCGAGGGTGAAAAGTCGGCGGCAGGCTTTCCCGCGATCGTGGATATCGTGGAGCCTAGGGGCGGGGAAACCAATTTGCATCTGCAAACGGGCGCTCACACGATCGTGTGCCGCAGCCAGCGACAGTTCGACCAGCGCGAGGCAGGGCATCGGCTGCGATTCGAAATGAACCTCGGCAAGGCGCACTTCTTCGATCCGGTGACGACCCGGCGCATCGTTTAGTTCCGTAATTCGCTAAGATGGTGCAGGTTAACTAATTAAGTTATTGCCTTTCAAAGAAGTTTGCGGATAATCTGCGGCTCTATCGCGGAAGGAGCCCATGTGAACCAACAATTACTTGCTGAAATCGGCCGCACACAGCGGCTGGAAATTCTGAATACTTTAAAGCGGACAAAGGGCATGTCCGTGAACGAGCTCGTCTCCAAAATGAAGATGAGTTACATGGGGATCAAACAGCATTGCCTCACCCTTGAGCGCGACGGTTATCTCGACACCTGGCGTCGACCACAGAAGATGGGTCGTCCCGAGATGGTCTATCGTCTCACCCCCCGGACGCACGATCTTTTCCCGGCTGAGAGTAACCAGTTCACACTCGATCTGCTGAAATCCGCCAAGGAGATTCATGGACCGAACGCGCCGGAGAAGCTGCTCTACCACGTCTTTGAACGGCGGACGGCTGACCTCAAAACGAAGGTGAAAGGCGCGACGGTCGCAGAACGCGCCAAGTGGCTCGCGAAGCAGCGGGACACCGAAGGCTTCATGTCCCAGTTCGCGACGGAAGAGAAGGGAGGCGGTCCCCAGATCCTGGAATGCCACACGCCGCTGTTGAACCTGCTCGACAACTTCCCGATCATCGGGCGCCTGGAACAGGACATGTTCGAGGCAGTGCTCGGAACCAAGGTGCGGCGAGAGGAATCCCGCACCGCTGGTTTGTACGAGTGCGCCTTCTATTTCGCGCTCTAATCAGCCCTTCGGGAGAGCTAAGTTGCCCCGGGGAGATTCCGCTTTCGCCCGCGGTGAATTTCGGTTGATTGGAGGCCCATGCTCCGGGCGTTTCCGACTGCGGTAATCGAAAATCTTTCGCCGCTCGTGGGTGGCGGTCGCTACCCGATAAAACGTGTGGTCGGCGAAGACCTCGTCGTGGAAGCGGATGTCTTCAAAGATGGGCACGACGTCGTGGCGGCCAGTTTGAAATGGCGCGTCGTGGGCGAAAAACGCTGGCACGAAACAGCGATGACGCACATCGATAACGACCGCTGGCGCGGCGCCTGTACGCTTTACCAGAACACCACCTACGAGTACTCCGTCGAAGCCTGGACCGACACATTCCGCGGCTGGCAACACGAGTTCGCGGCGAAGTTCGAGGCCGGCGTCGCCCCGCTCGTCAGTGAAGCGCTGGAAGGCGCGGCTTTGATCGAGGCGGCGGGCAGACGTGCGCGTAACCCACCAGATAGCGCGCGTTTGCTTGAACTCGCTGAACAAATTCGTCGGAGCGAGCCGGCAGAAATCAACCTCATCGCGCACTCCGGCGAACTGGAAGTGCTGATGGCTACGTATCCCGATCGCTCCGGCGCGACGCAATACGCGCCGCCGCCGCGCGTCGTGGTGGATCGCCTGCGCGGGCGAACCGCAGCATGGTACGAATTTTTTCCCCGTTCCGCAGAGGGACGTGCTGATCGCGGTTCTACCTTGCGTGAATGCCTGCCGCGCGTGGATGACGCGAAAGCGATGGGCTTCGATGTGATCTACTTCCCGCCGATTCATCCAATCGGTTCGACTAATCGCAAGGGGCGCAACAATTCCGTCACAAGTGAACCGGGAGAGCCAGGCGTACCGTATGCGATCGGGAGCGAGTTCGGAGGGCATAAAGCGGTGGAACCGTCGCTCGGAACGCTGGCCGATTTCGACTGGCTGCAAACCGAGATTCGCGCGCGTGAAATGGAGGTCGCACTGGACTTCGCGCTTAACTGCTCACCGGATCATCCTTACGTGCGCGAGCATCCTGAGTGGTTCTATAAACGGCCGGACGGCTCCATCAAATACGCCGAGAACCCGCCCAAGAAGTATGAGGACATTTATCCTCTGAATTTCCGCTGCGAAAACTGGCAGGAACTTTGGGACGAAATGACGAGCGTCATCATGTTCTGGGCCGAGCATGGCGTCCGCATTTTCCGGGTCGATAATCCACACACAAAACCTGTCCCTTTTTGGGAGTATCTGATTACGAAGGTTCGCGCGCGATTTCCCGATGTCCTCTTCCTCTCCGAAGCGTTCACAAAACCGAAGATGATGAAGGTCCTGGCGAAAGCCGGTTTCGCGCAAAGTTACAGCTACTTCACCTGGCGCACGCAAAAGAAGGAACTCACCGAGTATTTCACGGAACTGACGCAAACAAGCATGCGCGAGTATTTCCGTGCGAATCTCTGGCCGAACACGCCGGATATCCTGCCGCTCCATTTGCAGCAAGGCGGTCGTCCCGCATTCATGATCCGCGCCGTGCTCGTAGCTACGTTATCAAGCCTCTACGGCATCTACAGCGGCTTCGAATTATGTGAGAACGCGGCGCTCCCCGGGCGCGAGGAGTACCTAGATTCCGAGAAATACCAATGGAAGGAACGGGATTGGAATGCGCCCGGCAACATCAAAGACTGGCTCACGCGTCTGAACAGAATCCGGCGTGAAAATCGCGCGCTCCAGCTCTACGATAATCTCCGCTTCTTCCGCGCCGAGCACGATTCGATCTTGTTTTTCGGCAAAATGACCGAGGCTCGCGATAACATTATCCTCGTGGTCGTGAATCTCGATCCGGCTCGCGCACGGAACGGCTACATTCATGTTCCGGTAAAGGAGTTCGGCGAGATGGATACCGGCGCATATCAGGTGCACGATCTCCTCACGGACGCGCGCTATACCTGGCATGGAACGCGCAACTACGTGGAACTCGATCCGGCGGTGCAGCCCGCCCACATCTTTCGGGTTCGCCGTCACGTCCGAGGCGATATATTCGTCTGAGACTGCGCGGCCGCGGGGAGGTCTCACCGCGGATTTGCACGGCAGATTCGATCGCTTGTGCTACAATCAGTTCCGGCATGAAAATTCTCTTCCCGCTGCTCGCGGGCGCGACGCCGCTGCTGGCCCAGATTCCCACGCCGTCCGCCCCCGATCTTCCGCACGCCACCTCGATCTTCGATGCGCTTCTCAAAGCGGGTCCGATTATGGTGCCTCTTTTCGCGCTTTCCGTGTTTTCCGTGATGCTGGTCGTCGTCTATCTGCTCTCAATCCGCCGCGGCGCCGTCGTCTCCAGCGGCTACATGGCCACGGCCGATGCGCTGCTCCGCAAACGCGATTATCTCGGACTTCTGGCAGTGTCGAACCGGCACAGCGAAGCGATCGCCCGTGTCGTGCAGAAGATGCTCGATTTCACGACCAAGAATCCGCACGCCGATTTTCAGCAGGTTCGTGAAATTGCGGAAACGGAAGGCACGCGGGTCGCGTCGAGTTTGAACAATCGCGTCACTTATCTGGCGGACATCGGAATGATCGCGCCGATGCTCGGATTGCTTGGCACCGTTATCGGAATCATCAAATCGTTCGGCGCGCTTGGCGGACAATTGGGCACGGCCCGGTACACGCAGCTCTCGGATGGCGTCAGCCAGGCGCTCGTAAACACTTCGGCGGGACTCGCGATCGGCATTCCGGCGATGATCTTCTACGCCTTCTTCCGTGGTCGCTCGCAGCGGCTGATCTCGGATCTCGAGTCCGCCGTCACGCATGTGCTCGCGCTTCTCTCCGTGCATTACGGAAAAAAACCCGAGCGCGCGCCGGTTCTGGTTGAGGATGAATTTTGAGGCGGCGGGCGCGTCGAATTTTTCGCTTCCGCCGCACGGAATCGATTTGTCATGAATCTGCGTAGTCGCGCGCCACTGCAGCACCCGGGCATCCAGCTCGCGCCGCTCGTGGATGTGCTGCTTTTGCTTCTGATTTTCTTTCTGATGACGTGGAATGCCGCGCGAAACGAAAACGAGCTGGACGTCAAAATTCCGAAGGCGAGCGCAGCGAAAGAAAAATCGGCGCCGATCGGCGATGTGGTGGTGAATGTGAAAGCGAACGGTAACGTCGTCGTCAACCGCCGGACCATGAATGGGTCGGAGCTCGGCGAGCTGCTCAAAAATCTGGTGCAATTGAACGCGGAACAGGCGGTCATAATCCGCGGCGACGAGACGGGCGCTTACAAAAACGTCGTCGGCGTGCTGAATATCTGTAGTGAGGCTGGCGTGACGAACGTTGCTTTCGCCACCGCAAAATGAACGGGCGGCGAGCCGCAATCGGCCTTCTGACGGTCGTGCTGATCGCGGGCTCGCCCGATCGTGCGAGCGCTCAGCGGCCTTCGCCCGAGGTGAGGCGCGCGCAACCTATAGAGGAATCGGTCCCGCGCGCTCTGCCTGTAGAACAGGACACGCCGACGCCAACTCCCCGGCCGCGCCGGACCGAGACGAAGGCGGCACCGGCTGCGACAGCAACTACAACTGACGCGGCGGAGGAGGCCTCCAGCCCATCTGGCCATCA
>DASYVG010000080.1:0-3373 GCA_035937255.1 Chthoniobacterales bacterium
CGTTACCTTCCGGAAGCAACGCTCGACACGCTCCGGGCAGCGGTCGGGTTACGTAATCAGCCTCGGTATTACAAAACCTCGCCTTGTCTCGCGAGGTATCGACGCTAGTGCATTTATCGTATGCCGCTTACGATGCCCGAAATCGAGTCGACAAGGTAAGCCAAGATTAACGAGGAATCCTTGGCAGGAATAGCTTAAGGAGATAGATGTCGCCACCGTTGAAAGGCACTTTAATCTCGGTCGTTCATGTGGTCGCGGCCACGGCGGTCTATGGACATCTTATCACGGGCGGCTGGCTGACGAACCGTTACCAATTCGACGATCCCAACGTCGTTAACCTGGTGCTGGCCATCTTCGAGCCAATCGCGATTGTCAGCGTGATTGCATACTGGGTTTGGCGAAAACCTTTTCTCTACCGGCTCATCTCCATCCTGTGTCTCGTCCAGGTCCTCATCGGCGTTGGTTTTCTTATTTTCATTCTGCTTTTCGCGCTCACGTGGCATCCGAAAATGATGTAAGTGCTGTTCCGCTCTACACCACCTGTCACGCCGGAGCTGCGCGAAGGCGGATGGTCACATTCACGCGAATCCCCTACGCCGAAGGCGCCCGACGCGCACGGCGTCAGGACCGCATCGTCTACGCCAGACTCATCGCTGCGATGCTGATTGTCGTGCTGCTGACGTTTCATAGATCCTTGGTATATTCTGATGATCGGATGTTCGTTCGCCCTTTGTTTATCGCCCGTTGGAATCTTTTACGTTGGGCTTCGTTCCATAATTTGGGTTTGTCCGACAATTAATGGGCGCGCTGCTGTGTGGAGCGTTCACACATACCGCCGCTGATTTACGGCGAACTATCTCGACCTAGAGAAGCTCCTGACGCTTCAGAACCCGCACTCGACCCCGGCCGAGCACGACGAGATGCCCGGCCACCTTTAGGGTGTTATGCAATACCCACACCGAAAACGCGGTCTTAGTACGATAGTATTCGTTCAGGCGAAGACCTTGACTCGTTTGCGGCCTTTCGGCTTGACGGGTTCCGCCTGGTCCTCGGCGATGCCCGAAAGTACAACTGGGCCGTGATCGGGAAATTCAGCGATCAGCGACAGGCTGCCGCCTAACGCCTCGACATAGCTCCGCAATGTCGAAAGCAGAAGATCGGTGCGCTGTTCGAGACGCGAAACGCTGTCCTGGGTGATGCCTAATGCTTTGGCGACTTCAACCTGCGTGCGCTCGCGAGCGCGACGCAGCTCCTGCCGCGTCATTTCCTCGGCAATCAGCTGCGCAGCGCGGTTTTGAATCTTTTTGCGCCGGGCGGGGCTTAAGTGTCTGATAATATCGTCCACGTTCCTAGGCATGGTTTATTTCCTTTCTTTCTTTTTCATTCGAGCCAGATGAGCGTCGTAACGGTCATCAGCCTTCTGAATTAACTCACGGTAGAATCTCCTTTCGCTGCCACCTGATTTATCTCCTGCGACAAGCAGGATAGCCTTGCGCCTCGGATCGAAAACAAAGGCTACGCGCCAGACGCCATCTGCAGCTTTAAAACGCATCTCCTTCATGTTGGCGTGGCGAGAATCATTCAGCGTATCGGCATGCGGCCGCTTTAACTGCGGCCCGAATTGTTGAAGAAGGCGAGTCATCGCCAAAAGTTCGCCTGCACCTCCTCGGGCAGAGCGTCGTATTTCGGCTGGAATTCATCGCCGATTTCAACAATCTATTTCACCGCTGAGTATGTTCTATAATCCATATGTAGTCAACTCCATATTTTGTTACACACGAACTTCTTTATTGAGAACAAAGAATTTGCGGCATGCTGGAAGAAAAAGCTGCTCACCCTTCAGAACCCGCGCTCTAATTTCAAACGCAAACGGCCGAATCGAATTGTCTTGGCGCCTCTGGCTGATTAGCCTTCGTAGAAATTGTTATCGCCAGGCATTCGTCCGCCGCGGCGGATGGAAACCAAAACATCGAACGATCGAAGAAGTGACAGGTGACTGGTGGCGAGATTGCAGCCCACTGAAAAGAATTGTCTTCGCGCCTCTGGCTCATCGGAGGAAGTGACCGGTGACAAGTGACAAGTCGGACATATTCTGGCAACTGCTGCACGCCGCTCATCTCAGCATTTCACCTTGATTGGTGCCGCCGGAATTTCGTAGCATTCGCCTTTCCGACGAGCGTAAACCAAAACATTAACCCCAAAAAACACCAATATGAGCGACACCTACGTTCCACTGATCAGCTCCGGCACTGCCGGCCCACTCGGCGTTGTGCACCTCCCGCGCCTCTGGCAGAAACTCTCTCTCGAAGCGCGGGGTAAACTCGCCCCCGGCTATCCCGGCATGGGCAAAGGCTTCGATGCGATGACCTGTGCCGCGCTCGGTCTCGATGAACAGGCGGTAAAGGATTACATCAAGCAGAGCAAGCCGACCTATCCCGAATTCGAAGCGTGGGTAAAACAAAACGCCAAGTCGCTGACCCCGGAGGCCGTCGAGAAACATAACGCCGCGGTGCGCGGTTATAACCACGATGACGCCACGCGCCAGGGTGTCCTGAGCGCATGCGGCATTGCCGGCGACGCTTCCGCGCCAAGAGACGCGGTGAACCTGAACAATCTTGACGACTGGTATGAATTCCACCAGGCGGTCCTAAAGTAGGCGATCGAACGCTTTGATGATTGAGGGATCGAGCGATTTCAGATCACGCAATCGGAACAAAAGTTCGTCTCGGCGAGGGCGCCGAGACCAGCACGCGAGTCGCGTGCGCTCACCAGATTGACGTGGACACCCGCGGCGTGGAGTTTTCCGACATGCCGCCACTGACTCAAACGAAAGCAGCGCCTGCAGTTCACAAACCCGCCGAAACCTTCACATCCGGCGCCAAAACTTTGCCGCGGCGTTTCTTCGTCTCACCGGAGATTTTTGGGAAGGAACAAGAGGCCATTTTTTCCACGCAATGGGTTTTGGTCGGGCATCAGAGTCAGATCGCTAAAGCCGGCGATTACTTTACCTCGGAAGTGGCCGGCCCGCCTTCGCAACGCTTCGGCGCGGCAGGTGAAAGCCTGATCGTTGTGCGCGATCAAAAGGCGACCATCCGCGGATTCTACAACGTCTGTCGTCATCGCGGGACACGGCTGTGCGAAGACCAGACTGGACACTCGTCCGCGCTTCAATGCCCGTATCACGCCTGGACGTACGCTCTCGACGGACGGCTGGTCGGCGTGCCGCACATGGAAAGCGTCCCAGGTTTTGATAAGGCGAAATATTCACTCCACACCGTCAACCTGGCGTTATGGGAGGGCTTCATCTTTGCCAATCTGGCGAAGAAACCCACGCCGCTGGAGGAAGTGTTCGCTCCGTCGGCCGGGAAATTTT
>DASYVG010000081.1:0-2042 GCA_035937255.1 Chthoniobacterales bacterium
CGAGACCGTTGGTCACGAGCCACTCGCGCGATAAGAGCAGCTCGCGCGAATGATTCACCCTATCCCAGGGCATTGATCGTGTCGTGAAGGGCATCGTTTGTTCGAAAGCTAAAAACCGGAGAAGCTCAACGATTTACCGGCTTTTTGCGCGGGCGCATGCGCTTGCGCGGTTTGAAGAAGAGAGCCGCTTCCGCCGGCAAGATCCAGGCAACGTCCGGATTCATCTCGACCCTGCCAATTCCACCGTAACGCGGCGAATCGCTCGTCCAAGTCGTCTCCCAGATGTGATCCGCAGGTGGAGCGAGCAGGGGCTCAGGCAGAGGCGAGGCGGTGAAACGAGAGCCGAGGTTCACGATTAATAGACGGTCGTCATTCGCTTTGCTGAAGAATCGCAGCACGAAACAATTGGGTCCGAGCACCGCGCCGTCGACACCTCCGGGAATTTGCTGACGCAGCCGCGCGTCTTCCTTGCGCAAGCGAATGAGATCGCGATGCAGCTCGCAGAGCGCGCTGTTCCGCTCGCGCTCCGACCAATCGAGCTTGGAACGCCCAAACGTTGACGGATCATGCGGCGTCGGCAGCCGCTCCACTGTTTCTTTCGAAGCCGCCGCTGGAAACTGCGACAGAAATTTGAAGCGACCCTTCTTCACTGCTTCGCGCAGCTTCTCATCGCCCACCTCGGAAAAATAAAGAAACGGAGTGGTGGCGCCGAATTCCTGCCCTTGAAAAAGCATCGGCGTCCACGGCCCGAGCAAGAGCAGCGCCGTCATCGCCCGGTACCGCGCGGGCGAAGTTTGCCCTCGCACACGTTGGCCAAATGCCACGTTCGACACCTGATCGTGGTTCTCCAGAAACGCCACGAACGCCTCCGGCCGAATCCCGAATGCCGGATAACCGCGCGGCGCTTCTTGCCAGGCGTAGGGCTGGCCTTGGTAGAGATAGCCGTATTTGGCAGCGGAAATGAATTCCTGCGGGCGCCCTTTGTAATCGGTGAAGTACGCTTCATTCTGGCCCGTTAACGCCACGATCGCGCTGTGATGCCAGTCGTCATTCCACAAGCCATCGAGATCATCGCCGCCCTCGCTGCGCGGTCGCACGAGCTTCGTTTCCTCCGGCTCGTTCTCGGCCACCAGGACGATCGCTCGCTGACCCGCAGCTTGGCGCGCGGCGCGCCCGATCGCGCCGACAATGTATTCGTCCGATTTATCGTGAATGCTCTGGGTGGCATCGAAACGGAAGCCATCGAAATGAAACTCCTCGATCCAGTAGCGTCCGTTAGTGATAAAGAATTCGCGCACCGCAGCCGAATTTTTTCCTTCGAAATTGATCGGATCGCCCCATTCTTTCGGCAAATCGTGGCGGACATAATCGTCGGAATAAGCGCCGAGATAATTCCCGTCGGGGCCGAAGTGATTGTAAACAACATCGAGAATCACTCCGAGCCCGAGCGCATGCGCGGCATCGACGAACGCGCGCAAATCATCAGGCATTCCATACAGATGACACGGCGCGAACAAATTCACCCCATCGTAGCCCCAGCCGAAGCGACCTGAAAAATCGGCGATTGGCATCATCTCGAGCAAGGTGATTCCGACCTCCTTCAGATCGGGCAGTCTGTTGATCGCCGCCCGCCAGGTTCCTCCGGGTGTGAACGTGCCGACGTGAAATTCATAGATGATCTGGCCGGCGAGGTCGAGGCCGCGCCAGTTTGCGTCCGTCCATTTGAAACGGGACGGATCGATCACGCACGATTCACCGTGCGGACCATCGGGCTGAGCACGGGACGCTGGATCCGGGAATGCATCGCCATCATTGATCCGGAATTTGTAACGCGTGCCGGCGGCGCATTCGATTGCGCCGGAAAAATAGCCATCGCCTTCTGCGGTTAGGGCGTGTGCTTTCTTCTCCCTGACGACGCAGAGCGCTTGTGCTTTCGGCGCCCAGACCCGGAAATGCGTTCGCCCGTCCGGGAGGATTTCCGCGCCCACTGGATAACGGCGGGCAGGTGAAGCTTGCACTGCAAGCTTTCGTGCAACCGGGGC
>DASYVG010000082.1:0-1854 GCA_035937255.1 Chthoniobacterales bacterium
ATCGCCAGCGGCACTCCGTCCCGAATCGCGAACTCGACCGTGTTCAGATCGTAGCCGAGATACTGGTTGAGGGTCAGCACGCCCTGTTCAACGGCTTGCAGGATTTCGTGCGGCGCCTGCCATTCGGTTTGATAACGCAAATGGTAGGGATGGCGCGGTTCGTACGGCATGATGCGTACGTTCCGCTGATCGATCGAGTAACAGCGAAAGTACATGTCGAATTTCACTTCCTCCTGCAGCATCATGACGAGCTGGCCGGTCTCGCTGTAGGCACGGAAAAATTCCTCGGAATTGTTGAGGCGATACACATTTTTCCATCCGCCGCCGGCGAACGGCTTGAAGAAAGCGGGCCAGCCGACGTAGTTGAAGATGCCTTCCCAATCGAGTGGGTAGCCCAGGTTGCGAAAAGAGGCGTCGCTCGTGTCGGTGGGCACCTGGTGTGAAGGCAGCAGGACCGTCTTCGGCACGGCGACGCCGATCTTCGTCGCGAGCGCGTTATTGAAAAACTTTTCGTCGGCGCTCCACCAAAACGGATTGTTGACGACGGCGCTGCCGGTGAGCGCGGCGTTCTTCAACCACGCGCGATAAAACGGCACGTCCTGCGAAATGCGATCGATCACGACGTCGTAACCGCACGGCTCGCCCTGGATGACTTTGTCGATGCGGACGAATTCGGCTTGTATCTCCTCGCCGCCGGTTTTCAAATTCACGCGCTCGACGAATGCGGGGGGAAAACTGCTTTCCTGGCCGAAGAGGATTCCGATTTTTTTCATAAGCATTTGTATGTCATTCCGAGCGAGGCCGAGGAATCCCGCAGCGCCAGGTTAAAGTGATATCGCGGGATGTCTCGATCCGCTCGACATGACGCCACTTTATAAGGCGGACAAATAATATGGCAGCATGTCGCACCAGTAATTCCAATCGTGCCCACGCCACTTTCCGTCATCGAGCCAATGCTTGACGCCTTTCGAGTTCAAAATTTCCGACAAGCGATACGATTCATGCCGCGTGTTGTCCCATTCGCCGGTGCCGATGATGATGCCCATGTGATTGAATTTCCACGGGTCGGTTATGTTTGGCAGATAGTCGTAAGGACTGTTGAATAGATATTGTCATCGTAATAGCCGCCGAAAAACGAGCTGATGTCGAACGCGCCGCTAAGCGAAATGAGATGACTGACGGCATCCGGATGGCGAAACGCGATATTGGCGGCGTGATACGCACCGAGACTCGCGCCCGAAACAGCCACGCGCGGAGCGGAGCATTCCCGCCGCGCCAGGTCGAAGACTTCATGGACGATCACGCGCTCGTAGGCGTTATGCGTGCGCATGCGATCGGCAGGATGAATCGCCTTGTTATAAAAGCTGTCGAGATCGATCGAGTCCGGACAATAAACGGTGATCTTGCGGCTATCGACATACCCGGAGATGGCGTCGATTAATCCGAAATCCTTGGTCTGCGAATGGCGACCAAAAGACGTGGGAAAAAGCAGCAACGGAATGCCAGCGCCATCGCCAAAGACAAGCGTCTCGAAATCGCGGCTCAAATACGGCGTCCACCAGCGAATATAGCGTTCGTTCATATCAGGTAGAGGCGGTTCACCGAACCGCCCGCGTTTGCGGCGCGCGGGCGCTTGAGGACAATCGCCCCTACCTACGCGGCGTCGCGCGCCCTGCCAAGTCCGAAACATCCAAGCCTGTTGGACAAGGCGTATCTCTTCAACCATACGTCTTGCACCAATGAGCGCGCACACACTCACCGGAAACATTCAACGCCATCCCGCATTCCCATCCAAAATTCTCGGGAATCGCCGCGATGTTCTGGTTTACCTCCCGCCGGGTTATGGCCGTTTTT
>DASYVG010000083.1:0-7509 GCA_035937255.1 Chthoniobacterales bacterium
GCGTGAATAGCGCCAACTCAAAACGCGCGCCGGTACTGAACCGGAACGGTGAAGTCCTGCTTCAGCCGGCGCGCGGCATGGAGCGGCCAGTAGGGATCGCGCAGTAGTTCACGGGCGAGGAATACGATGTCAGCCTGCGCATTACGGATAATCTGGTCAGCTTGTTCTGGCGCGGTGATCATACCGACGGCCCCCGTGGCGATCCCTGCCTCGGCGCGAGTCTTTGTTGCGCACGAGGTCTGGTATCCGGGCGCGACCGGAATGCCGGCGTGTGGGACGGCGCCGCCGGAAGAACCAGCCGCGAGACAGCGCTTGGCCGCAGCGGCGAAATCGCGCAGGACCTTGTCAATTCCTGCGCGTTCGAGCGCCTTGGGCGCAAGATATCCGTCTTGAAAAGGAATCGCGCTGGCGGCGTAGATGGGGTTCCAACCGCCTGCTGCTTCCGGCACGGTTCCGCCGCCTTTCCAGGGAGCTGACGTGCTCGCTTTGCGACCGGCATGGGCAAGTTGCACCCCGGGAATCGCGCCTTGCTCCATGATGAAGCGAAAGATGCGCGCGAGCATTTCAATCTGTTCGTCTTTCCAAAGCCCGAGATCGTCCGGACTGATCCGCCCCTCAGGCGAGACCGCGGTCGCTTCCGTAAAGACGAGCGCGGCTCCTCCAACGGCGCGCGCCCCGAGATGCGCGAGGTGCCAATCCGTCGCGAACCCGTCCGCACTCGAATATTGGCACATGGGCGAGACGCCGATGCGGTTGCGGAAGTGAACGCCGCGCAGCTGGAGAGGCGCGAAAAGATGCGGAGCAACCATTTTAACGAACGGGACCGGAGACGTTCCCCGCGAAATGCAGAAGCTCAAGAATCTCGCCTCGTAGGCGAAGAAATTCGGAGCTACTGCGGTCGCGCGGGCGCTTCAGTACAATCGGGATCGTTCGCTCGATCCGGCCTGGACGTTGCGTCATGATGACGATCCGGTCGCTCATATAGATCGCTTCGTCGATATCGTGGGTGACGAGCAGCGTCGTGGTGCGCCGGGCCTCCCAGAGACCCAGCACTTCGTCCTGCATTCGCATGCGCGTAAAGGCGTCGAGCGCGCCGAGTGGCTCGTCGAGCAGGAGAATTTTCGGATGATTGATCAGCGCCCGCGCCAAGGCCGCGCGCTGGGCCATCCCGCCCGAAAGATGGTGCGGGTAGGCGTTGCCAAAACCGTCGAGTCCGACGAGACGCATAAACTCATCGACTTCATGTCGTTGCTGGTGCAGCACGCCGCGCGCGACGAGACCGGCTTCGATGTTGCGCCGGACGGTGAGCCACGGGAAGAGGTTCGGGTCCTGGAAGACGAGCCCGCGATCTGCGTTCGGGATCGTGATGGGCTGGGAACCGATCATAAGCTCGCCCGAGTCGGGAGAATCGAGGCCGGCAATGAGCCGAAGAAGTGTGGACTTACCGCAGCCGCTGGGACCTACGAGCGAGACGAACTCGCCGGCGGCGAGCGAGAGAGAGACCGCCTCGAGCGCGAGCCGCCGAATCCTGGCATCCTCGGGCGCGGGAAAACTTTTGCTGACTTCTCGGACGCGGAGCGAGGAGGCTTCGGTCGCGGCTACCGCTACCACTTGATCACTCCTTTTTGCCAGACCAGCACGCGGTCGCGCACCTTAAAGAGCAGCGTCATGATGGTGGAAAAGAAGGCCGCCATGATGACGAGGGCGGCGAAAACTTTTCCATACTCCGCCCAGCCCTGCGCCCAGCTCACATACCACCCGAGGCCGGACTTCACGCCGACGGTCTCGGCTACAACGAGGGTCAAAAACGATGCGCCAAGTCCCATGAAAAGCCCGATGAAAATGCTCGGAATCGCCGCGGGAATGGCGACGCGGAAAATGAGGTAAGCGCGCCCCGCTCCAAGCGTGCGAGCGACGTCGAGATACGAAGCACGGGTATTGGAAATGCCGGAAGCGGTCAGCATTGTTACCGGAAACCAGACTGCGAGCGCGATAAGTGCGGCGGCCGAAAAGAGCGCCGAAGGCGACACCACCATGGCGAGCGGAATCCAGGCGGTCGCTGGGATCGGCCCGACGACCTTGAGCACCGGCATTCCCCAGTATCGGATGGGAGAGGACCAGCCGATGCAGATGCCGCTGATCAATCCGGCCACGACACCGAGGGCATATCCGCCGAGGAGCAGAATGAGCGAGTGCCATGTGCTGTCGAACAGGAGCGCGCGATCATTCACCAAGCTCTGCAGGACTCCCGCCGGGCTGGGAAAGTACGGCAGCGGGAGTAGTCGCAAACCGGAAGTGATCACTTCCCAAACGCAGAGGAGCAAAACCGCTGCGGCGAAGATCGGGAATATATCTCGCGTCCATCGCCGCAAGCGCAACCAGACCGGCCAGGCCAACAGGAGAACGACGGAGGCACCGAGAATCACGCTCAGAAAAAGCGTGTAAGAATGTAGTTCGGCGGACGGCTCCTTGCTTGAGAAGCTCAGGTGGACGACCAAAGCGATCAACGCCGCGACGGGCAAAGCTAATAGGCCGCGCAGGCTTGATGTCGGCAACGGCGTGATCGCTGCGTCGCCGGCAAATCCCGCTTTCCGTGGTGCGGCCACTGGCGTCTGCGCGGGCCGTTCCGTTGCTGGCAAGGCGGACGTCACTTCTGCGCCGCGACGATCGTCTTCTCCTTGGTACAGCACGATCCTTCGGTATCAGACAGGATCAGCTCTGCAAACAAACGGATGTCCTGATCCGGAGGAATCTGGCCGCCCGCGACTTTCTCCACGTTTAAGTTTTGCAACCACTCGTCCGAGACGCCATCGAGGTGCGCAAATGCTCGCTGCGCCAGAGCGGCGACATCAGTTGTCGGACTGAGCATCCCGGCGACTTTCATTTCTGCCGCGGCGGATTTGACGGCTGCGTCTGCGCCAGAAACGCTCGGCACATAACGCAGATGCGAGATGGCGACGGTGTTAAGCTCTGGGTTCGAGGCCAGATATTTTTTCTCGACCGACAACCGCGCAGCGGCCGCGGGGTTCGCCTCCACCCACTTCGCCCCCTTGAGCAGGGCGCGAGTCGCAGCCGCCGCGGCCTTTGGATTGGCCGACAGAAACTTACCGTTCACGATCACCGCGCAACAGTACTCATCCTTATAAGGCGCATCCGCCGCCTGATCGGCGACGTTGCGGACCTTCCCGTCAGCGAGCAGAAGGCTGCCGATCGGTTCGGAATCAGCCACCGCGTCCACTTCGCCTTTGTCGAGCGCGAGTCCGAGTTCACCGGCCGGGAACACGCGCCACGTGACGTCCTTGCTCGCGTCGATCCCGTTGGCGCCGAGAACTCGATTGGCAAAGATAAAGGGCGGCGTTCCCATTCCCGGCACTCCGATGCGCTTTCCCCGGAGATCCTGAACCGAGTGAATATTACCTTTGGAGGCCGCTTGGACCCGCAGGCAACCCATGTGAATGCCGGCGGTGAACTTCACATCCAGACCCTGCTCGATTGGCTTTAGGAAATACATGACGAGATGATGCGTGATGTCGAATCCGCCCAATGCCAGGACATCTTTGTAGTTCGCCCATTCGCATTTCACCATTTCGACCTCGAGACCCTCCTCCTGGAAGAATCCTTTCTCGACGGCGCTGAAGATTGGCGCCTCGCAAGTCAAGCCGATGTAGCCGACGCGGATTTTGTTTGAGCCGCCCGTGGCAGAACCAGAATTCTTTTTACAGCCCGCGAGCAGCAGGACTCCCACGATCGATAATGAAATGAATTTTTCGAACGTCATGCGGTTTAGTTAATCAAAGGTGGTGGGAATACAATAATAAGCACCACCTATGGAAGTAAAACCTTTTGTGGCAAAAGCCCAACCGAGTTGCTTTCAACGTTTGCGGTAGGAAATATCGAGCGCCATGCACGATCCACTAGAACTTCGGCACCTGCGTTATTTTTTGGCGGTCGCCGAGGCCGGCAGCTTCAGTCGCGCGGCGGATCGTCTGGGGATTTCCCAACCCAGCGTCTCCCAGCAGATGCGCGATCTGGAGGCGGGGCTGCGAGTCTCGCTGTTTCAGCGACGAGGGAAGAGGATTCTATTGACCCCGACCGGGTCGATTTTCCAGGAGCATGCCCGCGCCATTCTTCGCCAGATCGAGCATCTCCTGCAGGAACTCGCCATCGAACCCGGTCACTTGCGTGGGGCACTGCACGTGGGCGTAGTCCCGATTTTGAATGTGGCGCTGATGCCGCAGCTCGTGGGCTTGTTCGCCGCCGATCATCCCGGGATCAGCCTCATCATCGAGGAAATTTCGTCTACTGAGATTGAGACCGCGCTCGAAGAAGGCCGGATGGACGTCGGCCTCGGGTTTCTGACGCGCCACTCGCCCAATCTGCGCTACGAACGTCTGTGTACGGACGAATTCGCGCTCGTTGTTTCCTGGGCGCACCCATGGTGGAAGCGGCGGACGATCAAGTTTTCCGAATTGCACGAGCAGCGGCTGCTCCAGTTGCCGGACAGTTTCGTGATGCGCAGGATGACGGACGAGATTTGCCGAAATCATCGAGTCCGCCCGCGAGTCGTGGCTGAAATTAACGCGATCGAAACGCTTCTCCGATCGCTAGCGCCGTTGGAGGCAGCTGCCCTGATGCCGAAGATCGCGTTGCGTGGAAGAGAAGCGTTGAAATTGAAGGCCATCCCGCTGCAAGGCAAAAACCTCGCGCTTGAAATTGGTCTCTTGCGTCTCAGCGACACAGCCGACAACAGCGCCGTCGGCGCCTTTACAGTGCTCGCTCAAACTGAGGTTCCGAAAATGGTGCGGAAGTGACGTTTCCGCGGACAAATCAGAGCAACTGATACGGGTCGACATCCACGGCGGTGGCGACGTCTTCCGGCACCGGCAGTTTATCGAGCACTTCGCGCACGAGCCGGCTCAGGCGCAGAATCGCGGTGCCGCGCAAAAAGATGTGGAAACGGAACTGTCCCTGCAGCTTTTCCAGCGGCGCCGGCGCGGGATCGCTCACCTTGAACTCGGTGGGCAACGCGGCGCGCAGGCGGCGGGCGATCGTTTCTGCCGTAAGCTTCGCGCGGGCTTCGTGCGGCGAACGAACCGTGATCAGAAGGGCATGATTAAAAGGAGGAAATTCGCAACGCTCGCGGAATTCCAGTTCTTGTTCTGCGTATCCGTCGAAGTCGTGATGCCGCGCAAATTGGATCGAAGGGCTGAACGGCGTGAAGGTTTGCACGAATACCTCGCCGGGACGTTCACCGCGCCCCGCGCGCCCTGCTACCTGTGTGAGAAGTTGGAAAGTCCGTTCTCCGGCGCGGAAATCCGGAAGGTGCAAGGCTAGATCGGCATTGATGATTCCGACGAGGGTCACGTTCGGAAAATGCAGCCCTTTCGCAATCATCTGGGTGCCGACGAGAATGTCGATTTTACCGGCGCGAAAAGCCCGCAGTGTGTCACGCAGGGCATCTTTCCGCGTCATGGAATCGGCGTCCATCCGGCGCACCACAGCCTGCGGGAAAATCTGCGCGACGGTCGACTCCACCTTTTCCGTGCCAAAGCCAGCGTAGATTAAAGCATTCTGCCCGCATTCCGGACACTTTTTAGGCACCGTGGCGGTGTGGCCGCAAAGATGACAGGTGAGCCGCGCCGCGGTGCGATGAAAAGTCAGAGCGACACTGCAATTCGGGCATCGGCGCGCTTCGCCACAGTTGCTGCAGAGGAGCGAAGTCGAAAATCCCCGGCGGTTTAGAAAGAGGATCGTCTGCTCGCGCTTCTCCAGTCGATCGGTGATGGCGGCGCGCAATTTGTGCGCGAGGATCGCCGGGGCCTTCGAGTTCCTTCGTTCCTGCCGGAGGTCCACAATGCGAATCAACGGCATCTGGCAGTCATCTACGCGCTGCGTCAACCGCACGAGTTGGTATTTGTCACGCTGCGCATTGTGGAAACTCTCCAGCGACGGAGTGGCCGAGCCGAGCACGACCACGCACGTTTCCAGTTTTCCGCGAACGACCGCGACATCGCGCGCGTGATAGCGCGGTGCCTCCTCCTGCTTGTAGGAGCTCTCGTGCTCCTCGTCCACGACGATCAAACCGAGATTCTCCAGCGGCGCGAAAACCGCGCTGCGTGCCCCGATCACGATCCGGGCCCGGCCGCCGTGAATCTTGTGCCATTCGTCATGGCGCTCGCCTTCCGACAAGTGACTGTGCAGCACAGCCACCATGTCCTGCGTCTCGGCGAAGCGGCTTTTGAAGCGCTCCACTGTCTGCGGGGTGAGCGAAATTTCCGGCACGAGAATGATGGCCGTTTTGCCTTTGTGCAGGGCCGACCGGATCGCCTGCAGATATATTTCCGTTTTGCCGCTGCCGGTGACGCCGTGCAGCAGGATCGGTCGGGCCGTTTCTGGATCAGCTAAGGCTGCTTCGACCGCGTGCAGAGCGACCGACTGCTCCGGGTTTAACATCAGCTGTGTGGTAGCGATGAACTCTTCGTCGGCATGCGGATCGCGCGCGACCGTTTCTTCGCGCAAGGCGATGAAACCACGCCGGCTCAGCGCCTGTAGCGTTTGATTGTCGAGGGATGTTTCCCGGAGCAGTTGAGCCGCCGCGATGGGAGCGGCCAACCTGCTGACCGCGGCGAGAAGTTCCGCTTGTCGCGGAGCGCGACGCCGCAGCTTGGCGATTTCATTCTCGTCGGCAGTGCGAAGCAAATGGACGAAGAACTGCTTTTTCCAGCCGATCTCGCCGCGCCGGATCACCTGCGGGAGAAGACTGCGCATGACGGCTTCAATCGGGCAGCAATAGTAATTGCTCAGCCAACCGGCGAGCTCCAGCAATTTGGCGCTGAGAATCGGTTTATCGCCGATCACCGCTTCGATCGGGCGCACGCCTTTCGCATCCGATTCGGCGAGGAGCGAGATCACCGTCGCCAGCGCGGAGCGTTCCCGAAATGGCACGCGGACGCGCGATCCAACGGCCACGCGCTCGAGGAGCGTCTCCGGGATCGCATAGTCGAGTTCGCGTCGGATGGACCGGTCGACGAGAACGCGCGCGTAAGTAGGTTTCACAGTTGGTGCGGAGCAATTTGTATTGCTCCGCGAAACGATGCGTTGATTGATGCTTAGATGACTTTCTCCGCGGGCGCGCAGTTATCCAGCTTTTCGGTTCTCGGACCCGCCGAGTTGGACATGCGTCAGCCATGATCAGAATCGCTTTCAAGCTCGTCATCTGCGTCCTGTTGGCCGTCGGCGCCGGCATCTTGCTGGCGGCGCTTCGATCCGGCGACGCCGTCTACACCGTATACGAATGGGTTAGTCCGGCGCGCTTCCAACAGTATGACCGGCTTCTCCAGACGGTCGCGGAGGAACACGGTCTCCAGCCCGCGCTCGTGAAAGCGGTCGTCTGGCGCGAGAGCCGTTTCGACCCGGAGAAATTCGGGAGTGCCGGCGAACGTGGATTGATGCAGGTCAGTGAGAAAGCCGCGCTCGAATGGGCGCGCCAGAATCATATCGGGAACTTCC
>DASYVG010000084.1:0-4637 GCA_035937255.1 Chthoniobacterales bacterium
TTGGGCAAAAACTCGAAGCGGATTTTCACATCATTCATGGCGTCCGGACGCGGATTCAAAACACGATTCGCTGTGTGAAAGAGTTGCCGTTGGAGGTAGAAGACGTGGTCTTCACCGCGCTTGCTTCCGCGCAAGTGGTTCTCACGCAGCACCAGAAGGACTTGGGCGCGCTCGTGATCGACATCGGCGGCGGGACGACGGATTACATTTTGTACGTTGATGGCGCGGTCAAGCAAAGCGGCTGCCTCGCCGTTGGCGGTGACCACATCACCAACGACATCTCGATGGGTCTGCGCATTCCGATGACGCGCGCGGAAAAATTGAAGATCGAGGAAGGAAGCGTCACGCTCGGCAACTGCCTCCCAGGCGAAACGGTGCTGCTCAAGGACGATTCCGGATTCGCCGGGAAGGAAGTCGACCGTGAGACGCTGAACACGATCATTCATCTGCGGCTGCGCGAAATCTTCGAGCTGATGAAGCGCCAGCTCGATGAGCAATCGTTTCTCGATTACATCGGCGAGGGAATCTTCATCACCGGCGGCTGCAGCCAGCTCAATGGGATCGATCACCTGGCCGAGCAGGTTTTCGAAGTGCCCGCTCGCGTCGCGCACGCGCAAACGATGTCAGGGCTGACGTCGGCCTTTGAGAATCCCCAATTCTCCGCCGGCATTGGTTTAATCAAATACGCACAGGCAGTGCAGGCGGACCGGCCGGTGCGCCGCGGATTTCGGCGCCTGATCGGACGCTTTTTTAACGGAATGATTTAGACACCAACCAACACCACGATGATCCAACTTAGCCGTAACTACAGTCTCCCCGAACGCGAGGACCAACTCGTCTCCATCAAGGTCATCGGCGTTGGTGGGGCGGGATCGAACGCGCTTGATCGCGTCGTGCTCGACGGTTTGGATAAGGCGGACCTGATCGCGATTAACACCGACGTGCAGGCGCTCGCGAGTTCGGTTGCTGCGCACAAGGTGCAGCTCGGGCGCAATGTGACGCGCGGATTGGGCGCGGGCGGTGATCCAGAGCTCGGCCATGAGGCGGCGCAGGAAGCTAGCGATGAGATCAGGCAGGCGCTCGCGGACGCGCGCATGGTTTTTGTTTGCGCCGGGTTGGGCGGCGGAACCGGTTCCGGCGCCGCCCCCCTCGTCGCGCAACTGGCGCGGGACGCCGGTTCTCTCGTAATCGCGTTCGCGACGATGCCATTCTCGTTCGAAGGAAAACGTCGTGCGGCCCAGGCGAATGAAGCTCTCGCCGGGCTGCACCAATCGTGCGATGCGGTTATTTGCTTCGAGAACGATCGGATGGGCGACATGGTCGCGCCCAAAGCGGGCATTCATCAGGCTTTCGCAGCGGCCGATGTAACGATCAGCCAGAGTGTGCGATCGATCGTGAATCTGCTGCAAAGGCCGGGGCTGATTCGGATCGGCTTCGACGATCTGCTTTCCGCATTGCGCAGCGCGAACGGCCGTTGCTTGTTCGGATTCGGTGAGGCGGACTCGGATAACCGGGCGCACGATGCGCTCACTCATGCGCTCAAAAATCCGCTCATGGATCGCGGCCGAATGCTGGCCGAGGCGGAGCACGTGCTGGTGCAGGTTGCCGGAGGGCCAGGCATGACCTTGTCCGAAGTCGAAATTTTGATGGGCGAACTAGGCCGCCACATCAAGGAGCACACGCAGATTCTTTTCGGCACGAGCGTGGACGGGCGAATGGGTAATCGACTCAGCGTGACGATCATTACCTCGCTCGCTGCTGAAGCCGCGCCAGTTGCAGAACAGGCGTCTCCGGCGCGATCAGCGCGTCCCGAGCGACGTCGCGAACCCGAACCGGTTGCGCCGCCGGTCACCTCCAATGAACTGGATGCAGAGGAGCCGATCGCGGAAGCAGCGGCCATCGTTTCAGCGGAGATTCCCGTCGAACCAATGGTGGAACAGAAGGTAGACTGTCACGCGCAGGAGATTGAGCAGCCAGGAATGGAACCGGCAGAACTGATGGTTGAGCCAGAGTCGATTTTGCTCGAAGAAAAGCCACCGCCGCGCGTCATCCCGCCGAAGCGGAAACCCATCACCGCAAAAGAGCCGAAAACGCCATCGGTGGCCCCCCCGGCCGTGCCCATCGTGGAAACGCTAGCGCCCAAAGAGGTGCAGCCCGTGCGCGAAAAAGTTGTGCACGCCAAACAGGAAGTGTTGCAGTTCGAGGCGATCACGCGCGGTCGCTTCGAGAAGAGCGAACCGACTATTGTGGAAGGCCAGGATCTCGATGTGCCGACGTTTCTGCGCAAAAACGTGCGCGTGAAGTAAAAACCTTCGCTCGCGCCGCGTGGCGTCGCTATTTTTTCAGCAGGTCGATGGCTGCGCTCGTCATGGCGACCATGCCGGTCCGAATGGTCGGCTCCGGAACGGGCGCGAACTTGCTCGAATGCAAGCTCGGCAACGGCGCGGCGCCTGGCTTCTTTGACTCCGCCACCTTGGCCGGATCAACGGCGCCGACATTGAACATAAACGCCGGAATAGAATGGTCCGGCAGGCTATATTCCGAAAAGTCCTCGCCGCCCATGGTTGGATCTTTCGCGATCACGTTATCCGCCCCGATCGCGTTCTTCAGCGCGGCCGAAACGCGCTTTGTCAGCTCGGGATTATTGTAGGTCGAGGGGGTAAATTCGTCCTCTCGCACTGTCACGATCGGCATCCTGTCGGCGGGAAAGCCGGCCGCTGACGCGCACCCTTGCGCAATCTGGTTGATCGCAGCCAGCACTTTGTCGCGCACCTCTTTCTTATAAGTGCGGACGGTCAGCTGCATTTTCACTTCGTCCGAAATGATGTTGTGCTTCGTGCCGCCGTGGATGGAACCGACCGTAATGACGATTGGTTCGATCGGGTTGTTTTCGCGACTCGCGATTGTTTGCCACGCAGTCACGATTTGCGCGGCGAGCACGACGGGATCCTTCGTCTTGTGCGGATAGGCGCCGTGGCCGCCGACGCCGCGGACGGTCACATCGACGGAATCAACATTCGCATAGCAATATCCTTCCGTCACGCCGATCTGACCGGTCGCAACTTCAGAATCGTCGTGCAATCCGAGCACGAAATCCGGCTTCGGCCAGCGCGTGTAGAGTCCGTCCTTCAAGAGCGCGCGCGCACCGCCGACGGTTTCCTCCGCCGGCTGGCCGATGAAGATGATTGTGCCGTGCCATTTGTCCTTTAGTTTTCCGAGGGCGCGCGCCGTGCCGATGAAAGTGGACATGTGAATGTCGTGCCCGCACGCGTGCATGACACCGACGTCCTGGCCGGCATCGTTCTTTGTCATGACCGTGCTCGCATACGGAACGCCCGTTTCCTCATGCACCGGCAGCGCATCCAGATCGGTGCGAATCGCGACCGTCGGCCCGGCGCCGTTCTTCATCACGCCGATGACGCCGAAGCAAGTCGTGCCCGGCTTCTCGTATTTGCCGACGCGTTCCGTTACTTCGCAGCCGGCGGCCTTCAATTCTTTTGCCACGATCGCCGCGGAACGCTCCTCATGCGTGGATAATTCCGGATGCGTGTGCAGGTCTTTGTAGATCGTAACGAGCGACGGCAATTCCGCATCGGCAAGCTGCTGCGGTGTTTGCTGCGCGAACGCGGAGAGAGCGGGAACGAACGAGAGCGTGAGGAACAGACGAAGCTTCATGCGCTACCTTTACCTGTCATGGTGAGCGAAGGCCAGCCCTGAGCGCATTCCAATGGGTAGAAACCTCTCCCGCTCTTCGGCTCCGTTGAGCGAGCGGCGAGGAATGGAGTATCTCCGCTCCGCTCGACATGACAAAGGCGGTGAAGTCGGCCACTCTCTAAACTCCATGGCTTTCGAAGAAAACACGCTGCTCTTCGGTGCCGATCCGACGCCGCGGATCGTCGCGATCGAGATGGGCGACACGGGAACCGTGCGTGTGTATCGGCGCGAACAGGATGGGAGCACGGTTGTCGATGTCGAGCCGTTTCATACGTTCGTCTGGGCCGACGGGGACGTGGCGGATCTCGGGATGGAGAACGCGGAGAAGCTCTCCGGCGATCTCAAATACAACTGGCTGATCACGGTCGACAGCTGGAAGGAGCTAATCGCACTGCGCAACGGGTTGAAGAGCGCCGGTCGCTCGTTCTTCGCGTTCAGCGATCCGGTGCAGCATTACCTCACCGCGACCGGGCGGACGTTATTTAAAGGAATGGCACTCGAGGAGTTGAAACGTCTGCAGCTGGAGGTGCTATCGCTTTCAGGCGAAGGCGATCTCGCGGAAGCATCGCAGAACCACATCGCGAGCATCGCGCTGTCCGACAACAACGGCTGGGAAGAACTGATTGTCATCGATGCGGCGAACCCGGAGGAGTCCGAGCGCGCCGCGCTGAAGCGACTTACGTCGATCATCCAAGAGCGCGACCCGGATGTGATCGAAGGTCACGATCTTTTCCGCTTCGACCTGCCGTATCTCGTCGCTCGGGCGCGCAAAGCCAAATTGAAGTTCGACTGGGGGCGCAGCGGCGGATTCTTGCGCTCGCGGCCCTCTCGACTGCAGATCGCGGAGAAGACGATCGACTACCCGAAGTTCGCCGTCGATGGCCGTCACTTCGTCGATACCTTCCTGCTCGCGCAGTTCTACG
>DASYVG010000085.1:0-6458 GCA_035937255.1 Chthoniobacterales bacterium
ATTTACTGGTTGAAACTCACGAAGATGCCGAAGAAAACAAAACGGAAACTGGTGCATCCAACGCTGCCTATGCAACGGCAGCTGAATCTGCAACACGAAGGGCGCTACTTCGATCTCCGTACGATTTTCGAGCGCCTGAACCAACTTCACTTTCGCGGTCGGTTGCGCGGCTACAATGTGGTTTGGGGTCGCCGGCGCAGACATCGGCCGAAAGAATCGTTCATCTTCGGAACCATTCAGGAGGAAGATCGTGTGATCCGGATCAATCCGCGACTGGATCAACCGTTCGTCCCGAAATGGTTTCTCGAATATATCCTGTATCACGAGATGCTTCATTCCGTCGTCCCTGATGAAACCGGTCCGAATGGCCAGCGCCGGGTGCATACGGCCGAATTTTATCGGCGAGAGCGCGAATTCCCGAGCTACCGGCGCGCGCGGCGCTGGGAGGAAGATAATCTCGCGCGTTTTTTGCGCTGACTCTCGACCGTTCAGCGGCCGTCGATCACCGTCGTTCCGGCGGCTGAATCAGACGGCAAGGCTGTCGTTGCTACGTTCTTTCTGATGAGGTACCAAAGCGTTGTCGCGAGCAGAACTGAGATCAGCTTCGCGCGCCAATTCTTCAGAATCAGTTTCTTCATAAGTTCCCTGGAGTAGAATTTCGTTGATTCGGTGCCGGAAAGTTTCCGGCGTGAAATTGCGTTCGATACGACGGCGGTGACAGATCGAAATTCCCCCGGTTTCTTCCGAGACAACGACAGCGATCGCGTCCGATTCCTCCGTGATGCCGAGCCCGGCGCGGTGCCGCAATCCCAGACTCCGATCGAGCGTCTCGCGCTGACTGACTGGAAAAATGCAGGCCGCCGCCGCGATGCGGCCATTCCGCACAATCACCCCACCATCGTGCAACGCGGCTTTCGGATGGAAGAGGGTCAACATCAACTCCACTGAAAAGGCAGCATCGATGTTCACGCCGGTTTCTTCGTAAACCCGAATCGAAGTATCGCGCTCGATCGCCAAGAGAGCGCCAAACTGCTTGCGCGCCAGCTGTGTCACAGCTTCCACGATGTCGTGGACGGTCTCGCGCTTTTCGCTCGTCAGGGAAAAGATCGGATGCCCGCCAAGCTCGGCCAAGCCACGCCGTAGCTCTGGTTGGAAGATGACGACCAGTGCGACGGCGAGGAAGACAGAGAAGCTGCGAATGATCCATCCAATGACGACAAGATTTAGCAGCTGCGAGATCAGCGTCAGCGTCAGAAAGACAATGGCCATCCCGGTCAAAACCTTGGCTCCCCGCGTCCCGCGGAAATAAAGATAGCCGTAGTAAATTCCGACGCTCAGCAGGATGATCTCAAAAACGCTTCGCCAGCGCGTGAGCCACATTTGCAGAGCCTGCTGCATCATAGGTTGGTCTCCTGCAAGGATTCTGCGACGCGCATCGCGGCAACGTTTTCCGGCACTTCATGCACGCGTAGGACGTTAGCTCCGCGGGCGCGCAGCGCGGCAGTCATCGCGATCGTGGGGGCACGGCGATCCGCCATTTCGCTCGAGCCGATCAATTTCCCGAGAAACGATTTTCGGGAGACGCCTGCAACGAGCGGGCGATCATCGATTCTGAGTTGCGGCAGACTTCGCAGAAGCGTGAGGTTGTGTTCCAGCGTTTTACCGAAACCGATCCCGGGATCGAACGCAATGGACATAGAATCGATGCCACACTCTAGGGCGCACGCATATTGTTGTCTAAAAAAATCCGCCACTTCCGCCAACACATCGTGATACTGCGGCGCAGCTTGCATGGTGCGCGGCGTGCCTTTCATATGCATGATCACGAGCGCGGCTCCGGTTTCACGAGCGACGGGGAACATCTCCGGATCGCCCGTGCCGCCGCTCACGTCGTTGATGATGCTGGCGCCGTTCTCGACGGCGGCGCGTGCAACGTCAGCCTTCATCGTGTCGATCGAGAGAAAAGCGGAGCAAGCGGCGCTTAACGCACGAATCACGGGAATGACGCGGGCGATTTCCTCCGCCGCGAAAACCGACTCGGCCCCGGGCCGAGTCGATTCGCCGCCAATGTCGATAATCGCCGCGCCTTCGCGTGCCATCCGAACGCCGTGCTTGACGGCCGCATCGCGGTCCGGGTATTCACCTCCGTCGGAAAACGAATCCGGCGTAACATTGAGCACGCCCATGATCATGCCGTGTCTGGATAAGTCGTGCACCTGACCAGCAATTTTCCATGGCGTTGCACCCACGAGGCGTGAGACTACCATGCGCAGATTTTTATTCGACCGGCCGCATGTCGGAGATTGAGTGCGAGAAATCACTCGTCGACACATTCGCTCTGCGTGAAGTAATGAGGTGACCGCTGCGCGCGGTTTTTATTTTTTGAAGACGAATAGCGAACTCGGAAAAGCCATTTTGCGCCTGCTAGCTGCGCCCAAATACCGGCCGCTCGACAAGAGCGAGCTCGCGAAGGCATTGGGTCGAAAAAGCGGGGAGCGGATGGGTTTAAACGAAGCGCTGCGTGAGCTGGAGCGAAGCGGCGAAATTGCGCGAATCCGCAAAAATCGATACGTGCTTCCGGCCGCCGCTGATCTGGTCACGGGCACGCTGCAGGTGCACCAGGCCGGCTATGGTTTCCTCACGCACGAAAAGCCGGGAGAGCCAGATCTTTTCATTTCCGCGGAGAATACGGGGACCGCGCTGCACGGCGATCGAGTGGTCGCTCGCATTACGCGGGATGAGCGTTACGCCCGCGCCCGGAGTGGGAGCGCGCGTCCCGAGGGCAGAGTCATTCGGATTCTGCAACGCGCGCACGATACGTTGGTGGGCACGCTCGAGCAGTCGCGGAATTTCTCCTACGTCGTGCCGGACGACCCGCGCGTCGTACACAACATCTACGTTCAAGTGCCGGTTCCGGCTTCTCTGCCGAAACAGCCGGTCCGCGGTGACAAGGTCGTGGTTCAGCTCGAGTCATGGGAGTCGCGACACCTCAATCCCGAAGGTCAAATCGTCGAGGTATTGGGTCCGAGCACGGCGCCGGGCATCGACATGCTCTCGATCGTGCGGAAATACCATCTCCCGAGCGCATTTCCGGAGCAGGTCCTGCGCGAAGCCGAGACAATCCCAGCAACCGTCGGCCCGGAAATGCTCGAAGGCCGCGAAGATCTGCGGAGCCAGTTCATCGTCACGATCGATCCCGATGACGCACGCGATTTTGACGACGCAATCCACGTGGAACGGCTGCCGGATGGCGCTTGGAAGCTCGGGGTGCACATTGCCGATGTCGCCGCCTACGTGCGTCCCGGTGGCGCACTGGATCGCGAGGCATATCTGCGCGGCAACAGTGTTTACCTGCCGGACCGTGTGATTCCGATGCTGCCGGAGCGATTGAGCAACGGCGTCTGCAGTTTAAAGCCGAACGTCGATAGGCTCACACATTCGGTCTTCCTGCATTTTAGCAAAGACGGCGCCATGCGAAGTGCGCACTTCGCTCGCACGGTCATTCGCAGCGCGCAGCGGCTGACCTATCGGCAGGCCTTTGCCATCTTGAAGGCGCCAGCGGCAAATGAGCTTTCCGAACGTCTCCACGTGGCCTGGGAACTCGCGTCGACGCTTCGACAAAAGCGTTTTCGCGCAGGGTCGCTCGATCTGGATTTTCCCGAAGTCAAAGTCCGTCTCGACCCGGAAGGCAGACCAGTGAGCTTGGAACGCATCGAGAACGATGAGTCGCATCAGCTCGTTGAAGAGTTCATGCTCGCGGCCAACGAAGCCGTCGCTCGCGAGTTGAAAAACCGGTTGATCCCCACGGTCTATCGCGTGCACGAAAATCCCGATCCCGACAGACTGACGGAGTATCGTGACCTCGTCTTGAGCTACGGCTACCAAGTGGGCGATCTAACGCACCGCGCCGAGCTGCAGCGGCTTCTCGCCTCAACGCGGGGAAAGCCGGAAGAGCAGGCCCTGAAGATTGGGCTCTTGAAAAGCCTGAAGCGCGCACGCTACGCACCGCAGCCGCTGGGCCACTTTGGCTTGGCGAAGAACAACTACACCCATTTCACCAGTCCGATTCGACGCTACGCCGACCTCGTGGTCCATCGCGCTCTCGCCGAACGAGACCAGACGCGGCGTGCGCGCAGCGACATGAGTCAAATCATGGCCGTTGCAGAGCACATCTCGACGACAGAGCGCGTGGCGGCCGAGGCGGAGATCGACGCCGTGAAGATGAAGAAGCTCGAGTTCTTTCAGCGCCAGCTGGACACGCGGGATCCGCAAATCTTTCGCGCCAGCGTGATCGACGTCCGTAACTACGGGCTCCTGCTCGAGCTGCCGGATGTTCTCCTGGCCGGAATGGTTCACATTTCGTCGCTAACGGATGATTTTTACACCTTTAACGCAGCGCAACGCCGCCTGATCGGCCGGCAGTCGCGCCGCCGATTCTCTGTCGGCGATGAACTGCGGGTGTTTGTAGCGCGCGTCGATATCTTCAAGCGCCAGGTTGATTTCGCCCTTGCCGAGGAGAGAGGCGCGACGAAGCCCAGACGGACAGGTTCGCCAAAATCCCGGTCGAAGCGTAGGAAACAATTGTAGACAAGTGACTTCTGCAGGTCCGCCGCAGAGATTTTGCTTCCAACGCGCCAAAGGAGTCGCTACGCTCCTCACTCGGAGCAATGGACAACATTATCGAGGCACGAGAACTCCAGATCGAGCGGAAGCTCTTTCATCTCGAGTTCCGCGAGAACGATCGCGGGAAATTCCTGCGCATTACCGAGGAGGCGCACGGGCGGCGCAATACGATCATCGTGCCGAGCACCGGTATGCAGGACTTCACGGCTGCGATTGCAGACGTGCTTGCGTCGAGCGGCGGGATGCAGCCGGCCTGATTTCCCGCCCTTGCCGGGCGATCTGGTTCGGAGAACTGCTGCGCGCATCTTTGTCGCGCGTTGACACCATAGCGTCGACACCTACTTTCGACTCTCTCCCGCTCCTGTACCGTTCTTCTCATGGCAAAGAAACCTCGCTCGTCGGCTCGGCCAACTCCCGGTCGCCGCAAGGTAGCTTCCAAAAGAGCCCGTCCTAAAGCCAGCCAAGGCGGAGGCAAAAGACCTTCGCGATACGTTTACTACTTCGGCGACGGCACGGCGGATGGCGGAGGTAGTATGAAGCCGTTGCTCGGCGGCAAAGGCGCGAATCTCGCCGAGATGACGCGCATTGGTCTGCCGGTGCCGCCGGGGTTCACGATCACGACGGAGGTCTGCACCTACTTTTACGAGAACAAACGCACCTATCCGCCACAACTCGAGGCGCAGGTTGCCACCGCGCTGGCGAAAGTGGAGAAATCCGTCGGCAAAAAGCTCGGCGACAAAGAGCAGCCACTTCTGCTCTCCGTCCGTTCCGGCGCGCGCGATTCGATGCCTGGAATGATGGACACGATTTTAAATCTCGGGATGAACGATGACGTCGTCGAAATCGTAACGCGCAAATCCGGCAACGCGCGTTTCGCCTGGGATTCTTACCGGCGCTTTTTGCAAATGTATGGCGACGTAGTGATGGGGGTGCAAAAGCGGGCCGGCGAAGAGCATGAACCATTCGAAAGCGCGATCGAAGGATTGAAGGATGAACGTTATGGCAATCATCAAATTCCAGACACAAAACTGACGATCGATGACCTGGAGGAACTGGTCAGACGGTTTAAGGCTCTGATTAGAGACCGGACCGGCCGGTCATTCCCCCAGGATGCCCATGCACAACTCTGGGGAGCTGTGGGCGCGGTGTTCGGCTCGTGGATGAACGACCGCGCGATCGTCTATCGCCGCAAATACGGCATCCCGCACGAATGGGGCACGGCTGTGAATGTGCAAACGATGGTCTTCGGAAATATGGGCGACACCAGCGCCACCGGTGTCGCTTTCACGCGCGATCCGGCGAGCGGCGAGAAAGTCTTTTACGGTGAATATTTGATCAACGCGCAGGGTGAGGATGTTGTCGCCGGTGTTCGTACTCCACATCCGATCGCACAGCTAGCGAAGGAAATGCCGGCCGCACACAAGGCGTTGATGAAAGTGCGCGCGCTGCTCGAAAGCCATTTCAAGGACATGCAGGACCTCGAATTCACCGTCGAGAACAACCGGCTCTACATTCTCCAGACCCGGAACGGGAAAAGGACGGGGCTCGCCGCCGTGCGCATCGCCGTCGAAATGGTCGGCGAAAAACTGATTTCCAGACAGGATGCCGTGAAGCGGATTCCCGCTGATTCATTGGCCCATTTGCTGGCGCCAATCTTCGATCGGAAATCAGCCGGCAAAGCGAAAAAAATCGGGAGCGGATTGCCCGCGGGTCCTGGCGCCGCCTCCGGGCATGTCGTCTTCAGCGCGGCCGATGCCGTCATCCGCGCCGAAAAGGGTGAAAAAGTCGTGCTCGTTCGGATTGAAACCTCTCCCGAGGACTTGCGTGGCATGATC
>DASYVG010000086.1:0-6628 GCA_035937255.1 Chthoniobacterales bacterium
CGGATGGGTGACAGAGCGGTCTATTGTGCACGCCTGGAAAGCGTGTGTGCCGAAAGGCACCCGGGGTTCGAATCCCCGCCCATCCGCCATCGCACCTGACATCGCCAGTGGTTGACTGGTCTTACGTCTGCTCGAGGTCGCGCCGCGTCAGCACCTGGATGTTTTGGCGCACCTTTACGATGCTGCCGCTGGGGAGGACACCGCGGAAATTAGCGCCGGGATAAACCAGACAATCGCGCCCCAGAACCGCTCCCGGATTGATGACCGCGTTGCAACCGACCTCAGTCCGGTCGCCCACGATCGCACCGAACTTATTGAGCCCGGTGGCGATGCTTCCGTCAGCCGCCAGGACGTGAATTTCCGTGTGATCGAGTTTCACATTAGAAAGAATCACGCCCGCGCCGAGATGTGCGCGATAGCCCAGGATGGAGTCGCCCACATAGTTGAAATGCGGCACCTGCGCTTCGTCGAGCAGAATGCAGTTCTTGAATTCGCAGGAGTTCCCCATCACGACCCCATCACCGACGATGACGTTCTCGCGCACATAACAGCCGCTCCGGATCTGACAGTTTTCCCCGATCCAAGCAGGCCCTTTCAAAACTGCTCCCTGCTCGACCACGGTGCCCGCGCCGACGAAGACCGCATTGCTGATGAAGGGCTTGCCGATCAGTTCCCCGAGCACGGCTGGTTTGAGCCGAAATTGCAGGTAGCTCGCGATCTGCTTGAGCGCGTCCCAGACATATTTCTGTGTCTCGAAAAGTTTCGAGTGACTCGTATGGGCAAGACTTAGAAATTCAGCTGGCTCGAACATAGGCTAGAGGCCGCCGCGTTTCGTGAGTTTTTGTCCGTCCTTGCCATCGCGCATTTCCCAACCAAGCGCCGCGATTTGGTCGCGCAATTCATCACTTTTCCGCCAGTCTTTGGCAAGCCTCGCCTCACTTCGCTCCTCCGCCATTTGCAGCACGCCGGCGGGAACCTCATCACCGCTACTCGTCAGTGCGAGGACCGTATCGATCTTCTGCCACCACGCCAGCCAGGCGGCTGCGGTCTCCCGACCGATCGACTCTTGATCGAGCAACCGGTTGGTCTCACGAATTGTTTCGAAAAAGAATCCCAACGCCGCCGAGATGTTCAGGTCGTCGTCGAGCGCATCTGCAAAGCCTTCGCCGCCCGATTCCGGCGACGATCCGGTCTCCTGCGGCGCGGATTGGACAGCTTCCCGCAATCGTTCGGGCCAGCCATCGATTCGAGCCAGGGCCTGGCGTGCTTCTTCCATTCCTTCCCAGGTGAAATTGAGCGGCGCGCGGTAGTGAACCCGGAGGAGAGCATAACGAATTTCCCGGCCGCTGTAACCTCTCGCCAGCAAATCGCGCAAGGTGTGAAAATTGCCTAACGACTTCGACATTTTTTGTCCCTCGACCTGCAGGTGGGCGCAATGCAGCCAGTAGCGTACGAACTTTCGGCCCGTGCAGCCTTCTGTTTGCGCGATTTCCGCTTCGTGGTGTGGGAAAATATTGTCCACGCCGCCGCAATGAATGTCGATTTGATCGCCGAGAAGCTGGGTCGACATCGCACTACATTCGATGTGCCAGCCAGGCCGGCCCGGGCCCCACGGACTCTCCCAACGCACCGAGCCATCGGCCTCGTCCCAGGCTTTCCAGAGCGCGAAATCGCCCACGTGCTCTTTGTCGTATTCGTCGCTCTTGATCCGGCCACTCGAGCGCAATTCCGAGAGATCGAAGTGTGCGAGCCGTCCGTACTCCGGAAATTTGTTGATCCGAAAATAAACTGATTTGTCCTCTGCCTGGTAAGCCAGCCCGCGCGACATGAGCGTCGCGATCATCGCGATCATCGCACGAATGTGGCCGCCGTCCGTCGCTTCGGGATACGCCCCGGCCGGTTTGATCCGGAGCGTCTCGAGGTCTTCGAAAAATGCGCGTTTAAAGGGAGCCGTAAATTCGCTCAGCGGAATGCCCGCGGCCAGACTGCCGCGGATCGTTTTGTCATCGACGTCGGTGATATTCATGACGCGCTCGACTTCATATCCGCGGAATTCCAGGTGCCGCTGCAGCAGGTCTTCGAAGACGTAAGCGCGAAAGTTTCCGATGTGCGCGTGACTGTAAACGGTGGGACCGCACGTGTACATCGACACTTTCCGACCATCCGGCCCCATCGGCCGGAACTCTTCGAGCGCGCGTGAATACGTGTTGAAGAGATGGAGCGACATTTCCAGAAATCGTCAGCGGACGAAATTATCCTTGCTCAATCGAGGCGACAGCCATCGCGGCCATACCCTCGCCGCGACCGATCGTTCCCAGGCCTTCGTTCGTGGTCGCCTTGATGCTGATGCACGAGACATCGATTTGCAGTGCGCCTGCAATGTTGTCCCTCATCGCATCGATGTGTGGCGAAATCTTCGGCGCTTCCGCGAGCAGAGTGGCATCGACGTTCACCACGTCGCTCTGTTTCCCGCGCACGATCTCCGCGGCTCGCCGCAGAATTTGCAGGCTGTTGATTCCCCGAATCGTTTCATCGTCGTTCGGAAAATGCTGTCCAATATCGCCCGCCCCGACCGCGCCGAGCAATGCATCGGCGATCGCATGTGAGAGCACATCCGCATCGGAGTGCCCGTCCAAGCCGACGGTATACGGGATCTCGACACCACCGAGGATCAACTTCCGGCCCGCGACCAGGCGATGAGCGTCGTAACCAATCCCGCACCGCATCTTGCCCATTAGAGTTTCAGATCCAACACGCCGTTCGACGCAATGATGCTGTATTTATTTTCGAGGTCAGTGCGCGGGCGCAAATCAACCGTTCCGCCGGCAGTTTCCACCAGGAGCCATCCGGCCGCGATGTCCCAAAGACTGATTCCCTGCTCAACGTAAGCATCGAAGCGTCCGCACGCCACATACGCCATGTCGAGAGCTGCACTGCCCAAAAGTCGGCATTTTCGCGCGCGCTGCACCATCTGCTGCAAAACCGGAAGGCCTGCTTCGATTGTCACACCGGTCTTAGAAAGTCCCACCGACACAACGGCCTCGGCTAAATCGGCGCGTTCGCTGACCCGGAATGGCTTTCCATTCAAGCGTGGCCGCTCGCCTTTTTGCCCGGTCCAGAGTTCGTCACGCATCGGATCGTAGATGACCGCCACGATGATTTCACCGTTCAGGCGCAGCGCGATCGAGACACAGAAATGCGGAATGCCATAGAAATAATTGACCGTGCCATCGAGTGGATCGACGACCCATTGATGCTCGCTTTCTTGATCGCCGACAATTCCCTCCTCACCATAAAGCGCGTGCTCCGGAAATTTCTTGAGAAGCGACTCGGTGATCAGATTTTGCGTCTGCACATCCAGCTCGAGCTTGATGTCGTGGGCGGTCGTGGCGTTGACGCGAAGCGGTTGCTCAAAATTCTGACGCAGCAGATGACCGGCAGCCTGGGCCGCTTCCACCGCGGCGTCGAGGTAGTGGGTCATCGTAGGTCTTTACCTACATCGCTCGAGGTCGGTGCCCAAATTTTTTTCATGTCCAGAGCCCGCTTTCGCGATGGCAGCGTTCACTCGATGTAAAAAAACCGGGAGGAGAAATGAATTCTCCTCCCGGGTTGAAGTTGCGTGAGGAAGAAACGGACTGCGTTCTTCCGTGAGGGAACCGGCGTTAGTGCTTCTTACCGGATTTTTTAGACGCTGCTTTTTTCTTGGCAGGCTTTTTCGCTTTTTTCTTCGTCGCCATGAGATATCCCCCCTTTCGATCCGCAGGTGCGGTGGGTGTGAACAGTTGTGAATAACTTCACTGACACGAGTCACTAAGCATCACGTTTTTTTTGTCAAACTTTTTTCACGCGCATCCGAAATTATTTTCACGAGTTCGTGCGCGATGATTTTTTTGTCCGCGCGCGCGATCAATTTTACAAGGCCGTTGCGCGTGAAAATCGCGACTGCATTCTGAGCACTTTCCATTCCGCTGTCATTTCGGCTGACATCGTTTGCCACAATCATGTCGCAATTTTTGTCGCGGAGTTTCTGCTGCGCATGGGTAGCGACGTCGTTTGTTTCGGCGGCGAAACCGACGACGTAATAAGCGCGGGGACGTTGCGCGATCGAGGCGAGCACGTCGCGCGTAGGTTTTAACGCGAGCGAAGAGTCATGCGTTGTTTTTTTCAGTTTCACCGCTGACACCCGCGCCGGCCTGTAGTCCGCGACCGCTGCGCACATCACGATAACGTCGCATTCCCTCACCGCCCTGTGCGCCGCGTCGAAGAGATCATCGGCGCTTACGATTCGAATGAGCGTCGCGCGTTCTGGCGGCGGAATGTGCACCGGTCCCGTGATTAGCGTTACGTCATGGTTCGCCTCCAGCGCGGCTTGCGCGATCGCATATCCCATTTTGCCCGAAGATCGATTGGTGAGATAACGCACCGGATCAATCGCTTCTTGCGTCGGTCCGGCCGTAACGACGAACTTCACGTGATGCGTTTGTCGTGTTGCGAAAGAAGCAACTCAGCGCGGAAAGCGATGTCGTCCACTTTCCAAAGCCGCCCGATGCCTTCGTATCCGCAGGCCAGCATTCCTTCCTCGGGTCCGATGAATTCCACGCCGCGCGCTTTTAGCTTTGCGACATTGTCCTGGGTGGCGGCGTGCTCCCACATTTTTCCATTCATCGCTGGCGCGAGGAGCATTGGTGCGCGCGTGGCGAGCGCGATCGCCGTGAGCGGATGACCCGCAAGACCGTGCGCGAGTTCCGCAATCACGTGCGCGGTCGCCGGCGCGATGACGAGAAGGTTCGCGCGATCCGCGAGCGCAATATGACCCGGACGCCAGTTCTCTTTTTCGTCAAAGAAACTTATGGTGACCGGATTCTTCGAGAGCGTTTGGAGCGTGAGCGGCGTGATGAATTCCGTCGCGTCGGTCGTCATCACGACAAACACTTCGTGCCCTTGTTTCACGAGAAGACTCGCGAGCTCAGCCGCTTTGTGGGCGGCGATCGAACCCGTTACGCCGAGGATGACGGTCTTGCTTTTTGCAGCCGCGGATGCGCTCATGGAACGTCGTAATTCTGGACGAGACGCCGGCTCAGGTAACGTTCGGCGCCCATGATGTGCCGGAATTTCTGCAGATCTTCTTCCATTGATTTGCTGATAATCGTGTAGCGATAGTCGCGCCACAACTGCATCTCGCGTGCGGCGTTGACAAGTCGCAGCTCAATCTGTCCTGTCGTTTCAGTGCCTCGCTTGATCAGCCTTCGTCGCAGCTCGTCCAGATCAGGCGGCATGATGAAGACGTCGCAGAGCGCCTCGCGAGTAAACTCGTCAGCAAAGGCGCGGATGGCGGCGGCGCCTTGCGTGTCGACGTCAATCAAGACATCGACGCCGCGACGCAGATTGGTCACGACCGGCGTGCGCAACGTGCCGTAGCGATGCTCGTGAACCTGGGCGTGTTCGAGTAACTCTCCCGCCGCCACGCGCGCCAGAAAATCTTGCTCGCTGACGAAGTAATAGTCCTCGCCTTCGATCTCATTCGAGCGCGGAGGACGCGTCGTGCACGAGACCGAGTAAACGAAATCCGGCGTTTGCCGCAGGGCATCGCACAGCGTCGTTTTCCCAGCCCCAGACGGCGCCGAGACTACAAACAGAATTCCGGAGCGGCCGAACTGGTTACTCAAGGTTTTGGATTTGTTCGCGGATTCGCTCGAGCTCCGCTTTGCACGCGACGACATGCTGCGAAATCACGGCATCGTTTGCCTTCGCGCCGAGCGTATTGAGTTCGCGAAAGATCTCCTGCGTGATGAACTCAAGTGTTCGCCCGACTGGCTCGTTCGCCCGCAAATGATGTGCGAATTGCGCCAGGTGACTTTGCAGGCGCGTTAGTTCTTCGGAGATGTCGGCGCGGTCCGCGAAAAGCGCGACTTCCTTCAGCAGCCGCTCATCATTGGCTTTGATCTCCACATCCGCTTTCGCAATCCGCTCGATCAAAGCAGCGCGATATTTCGTCACCACCGCGGGGTAGAGTACGCGCGCCGACTTAATTTCCTGCCGGATAAACTTGAGCCTCGCCAGGAGGTCCTTCGCCAGATGTCTGCCTTCGCGCTCGCGCATCCGGAGCAATTCGCCAAGCGCGGCCTGCAGCGCCGTCTCAATCGCAGGCCACGCTTCTTCCGGCGCCGTTGACTCCTCCGCCATGCGCAACACGCCGGGCGCCTGCAACACCGTGCCGATAGTGATCTCGCCCGGCGCGCTCAATTCCTTTTGCAGGGCGCGCATCGCCTCGTGATAGGAACGGGCGAGGGCGGTATCGAGCGACAGTTTGCGGACGCTATTCGGTTTGTGGCCGCAGGTCACGGTGGCATTGGTGCGACCGCGCGAAATCTTTTCGTTAATGGCCTGACGCACTCGCGGCTCCAGCGCGGCGAGATCGCGCGGCAAATTGATCACAACGTCGCTTTGTTTGCGGTTCACACAGTTGAGTTCGACCAAAAATTTGGTCCCATCGAGAGCGGCCTCTCCGCGGCCATACCCGGTCATGCTTCTCACGCGAGGTAGCTTCGGAAAGCGGTCCGGAAATAACAAATAGAAACCGTAGTGAAAACGGGCTCGGAATTCGCGAGAAGCAAGCGTGAGAGATTTG
>DASYVG010000087.1:0-3240 GCA_035937255.1 Chthoniobacterales bacterium
CGGAGCGGCCATTTTTTCGCTAACAGGAAAACGAGCGAATCAGGTGCCGCAGGAAGCGATCATCGGCATTGCTTATGTGGTGGCGGCTGCCACCGCCGTGCTGCTGCTCAGTCGCGCCGCGGAAGGAGATGAGGAAATTAAGCAGATGCTGGTCGGCAACATCCTGCTCGTCTCGCCGTCGGATGTCTGGATTTGTTTCGGACTTTTCGCCTTCGTCGGGATTTTACATTTCATCCTGCGCAGGAATTTCCTGCTCGTTTCGTTCGATCGCGACCGTGCTTATGAGCGCGGGCTGCGGGTGCGTTGGTGGGATTTTTTCTTCTACGCAGCCTTTGGCTTGGTCGTGACGAGTTTCGTTCGCATCGCGGGCGTGTTGCTCGTTTTCAGCTATTTGATCGTGCCGGCCGTCTGCGGGATTAATCTCGCGGGTACCCTTGGCCGGCGACTGCTCGTCGGTTGGGTGGTGGCCTTGATCGGTGGCGTGGGCGGACTCTTTTTCTCTTATTGGTGGGATCTCCCGTCAGGCGCGGCCATTGTGACAACTTTCGGTGCGCTTCTCATCCTTATTTCGCTTACAACCTTGCTGCGACGTTCCGCCTCGCGGTCCGGAACGGTGCCGTCGCGCCGGACCGGTTTAGTTGACGCGCCCGGCGTTCCTCGTAGCTAGAAATAGCTGCGTCATGCCACATAATCACGACCATGCCGGTCACGCGCACGCGCTCCCGAGCAGTGATGCCGCGTTTGCGATCGGGCTCGCGCTGAACGCCGGCTTTGTCGCTGTTGAAGTAGCCTGCGGATTTGCCGCGCATTCTCTCAGCCTGCTTTCCGACGCCGGCCACAACCTAAGCGATGTCTTCGGCTTGCTCATCGCGTGGGGCGCGACGCACCTCTCCCGTTCACTTCCGACAAAGCACCGCACGTATGGCTGGCGGCGTTCCTCCATCCTCGCCGGTCTCGTTAACGCCATCGTCCTCCTGATCGTGGTGGGCGGAATCACCGTGGAAGCGACCCGGCGTTTCGCTCATCCCGAGCCGGTCGCGACCAGGACAGTCATGCTTGTGGCGCTGGCAGGCGTGGTCGTGAACGGTTTTTCCGCGTGGCTCTTTTTAGGGGGGCGAAAAAGTGATCTGAATTTGCGCGGCGCGTTTTTGCACTTTGGCGCCGATACAGTCGTCTCGGCTGGAGTCGTTCTGGCGGCGCTCGTGATCTGGGCGACCGGACGGCAGTGGATCGACCCGGCCGCCAGTCTGGCCATCGCGGCGGTGATCACCTGGGGAACATGGGGACTGTTGCGCGAAGCGATCAATCTGTCGATGGACGCCGTCCCCGAAGGGATCGATCCGCACTCCGTGGAAGAATTTCTGTCGCGCTTAAGCGGCGTGACCGCGGTGCATGATCTTCACATCTGGGCGATGAGCACCACCGAGGTCGCGCTCACGGTTCATCTCGTGATGCGCGAATTACCGTCGACCGATCGTTTCCTGCAGGGGGTCTGCGAGGAATTGCGCGTTCGCTTTGGCATCGGTCACGCCACGACGCAGATTGAATGTGGAGACGCCTCCTGCCATCAAGCGGCGGCGCATGTCGTGTAGCTTGATCGGAGAGGCCGCGCAATCACGCCGCCGCATCAAGATCGCCTTTTGATTGGCTGGATGATTGCGCGCATCGGCGGCGTTGGCGGTTTGTTCTTTCCTTTCGGTGGGACTTGCCATCGGGGTGCCGCAATCGTTTGTACTTTCGGGACGCTGCTGATTCTGATTTCATTTGGCGGTTTGCTACGTCGCCGCCCAGAAAAATTGGAAATTTTTCGCGGAGTAACAGCAACCTATAACCTTAACGAAATGGAATCATGAAATCACACATCGTCATCACCCTCTTTTCTGCTGGCTTGATTGGCGTGGCTCTGCGCTCTGCTGTCGCCCAGCATCCCAGAGGTGGCGAACACCCAACGGCCGGTCGGAATCCAATACAAATGCCGAACCGAGGGGCAGCAGCCACCACCCCGAAAAAGGCCGCAACCATGGCCGACATCTCAGCCGGCATTAAGTCGAATATTGCTGCGACCAGCAAAAAGGCCCCGGACGGGAAGTTTCACTTCAAACACGACGGCAAAGATCTCGCGCTCGCGCTCACCAAGGTGCATGAAGACCGGCTCTCCAATGTCGGGACCGGAAAGTATTTCGCCTGTGTGGATATGAAGGCGGCGGACGGCACCGTCTATGACCTCGATTTCTTTCTCTCGGGCGACCCTGGAGCGATGAAAGTGGTCGAGACCACGGTGCACAAAGTGAACGGCAAACCTCTCTACAACTGGGAAGAGAAGGGCGGCATCTGGAAGAAAGCCAAAGCTTAAGTATTAAATTGGGACGCCGGCTCCATTGCCGCGCACGCTCCGGCGTTTCCATCAACCTGGAGGAATTTATGACCCGTCGTTTTTTTGGTGTAATCGTGCTAGCAGCAGGCGCTTTTGCGGCGCGGGCGGCAGATGCTCCCGCTATTATCGAGGGCACAGACCATTTTGAATTCGTTTATCGGATCAAGCTGCCGGAGATCAAAAAGGAGGCGCATCTCTGGATCCCCCTCGCGATGACAGACGCCTTCCAGACTGTGACCAAGCTCGCCTCCGAGATGCCTGTCGAATCTGAGACCACAAAAGATCGCGACTATGGAAACCAGATCTGCATTCTGAACGCCAAGCCCGCCGACAGCCGCAAAACGGTCGAGTTCCGTTATCAGGTCGTACGCAAAGAGAAAGCTTCTTACACTGCGAATCGCGCGGAGAGCAGCCGGTTTTTGCAGCCAGAGAAATTAGTGCCGAATAACGAGACCTTCAAAACTCTCGCGACCGAGGCGACGAAAGGAAAAACCACCGACCTGGACCGCGCGAAGGCGCTTTACGATCACGTTCTTGGCCGGATGCGCTACGAAAAAAAGGGCGAAGGCTGGGGACGCGGTGATGCCATGTACGCTTGCGATGCGCGCACGGGGAATTGCAGTGATTTTCACTCCTACTTCATCGCTCTCGCGCGGAGCATCGGCATTCCGGCCCGGTTTGCCATCGGCGCCACCATTCCGGCCGATCGCAATGAAGGCTCGATCGAAGGCTACCATTGCTGGGCCGAAGTTTATGCCGGCGAACGCTGGCTGCCGGTCGACATCAGCGAAGCGTGGAAAAATCCAAAGCTCGCTGAGTATTACTTCGGTCATCAGCCGGCCAACCGGTTCGAGCTCTCGAAAGGC
>DASYVG010000088.1:0-4325 GCA_035937255.1 Chthoniobacterales bacterium
GGCGCGTCGATGTATCAGATGATCGCGAACCTCGAAGCCGGTAGCGTTATGCCGGTGCACCAACATCCGCAGGAGCAGATTGCCCATGTCGTGCAGGGACGAATGCGGCTCATTGTTTCCGGCCAGCCCCACGAACTCACCGCCGGCATGGCCTATTATCTCGGCGCAAACGTCCCGCACGGAGTGGAAACTGTCGAGAACACCGTGGTGCTCGATACCTTCAGCCCGCCCCGCGGTGACTACCTGGCGATGGACGAGAAGGCCATGAAAGAGTGATCCGGCGGGCAGTGAAATTTACCTCGCTTTGGCGGCACGCGAAGCGATAGCGTCTGCGCTTCGGGTAATTCAATCTAACAAACTATGTTGCACATCATTTGGTCCATCATTGTCGGCTTCGTCATCGGGCTCCTTGCGCGGGCGATCATGCCGGGCGTTCAGAACCTGGGTTTTCTCATGACGACGCTGATCGGCATCGGCGGCTCGATCTTGGGCGGCTTGATCGCACGCCTCTTCTCGAAGCCGGAGCCGGGCTCGGGATTTCATCCGGCTGGATTAATCATGTCGATCATTGGCGCCCTCCTCCTCCTTTTCATCTGGGGCCGCTTCCATCCCGGAGCTTGAGCTTCAGCGGGCCCGGTGGCCCGTGATCGGGTGAAGTGCTGAGTCGAGTCGGGAGCGGAATCCTGCCACTTGGAGAAGAGGGCTTTCTCGCCTCGTCCCCAGAATCTCTGTGGCGCCGCCGCTTTTAGCTCGTACTCGTAACGCTTCCACCAGTGCTCTCATTTATTATCCCGGCCTATAACGAGGAGCTCGAGCTGCCGCTCACGCTCGCCTCGGTCCACGCCGCCGCCGCTTCCGCGCACCGACCCTACGAAATCGTGGTGGTGGATGATGGTTCCACGGACGAAACAGCCGCGCTGGCGAGGCAGGCTGGCGCGCGCGTAATCCCGATCAATCGCCGCCAGATAGCAGCGGCACGCAACGCGGGCGCGCGGGCAGCGAAGGGCGATGTCTTGTTTTTCGTGGATGCCGACACGCAGATCTCGTCCGGCCATGTCTTCTCCGCCGTGCGGGCGCTGCTGCGTGGCTGCGCGGGAGGAGGCGCGCGCGTTGTGACCGACGGCAAGATTCCGCGTTGGGCGCGAATCTCTGTTTATCTATTCTGCCGAATCTACTTCGCCGCGAATCTCGGTGCGGGCGCTTTCCTTTTCACGACGCGCGCCAATTTTGACCGCGTCGGTGGTTTCGACGAGCAATTCTTCGCGGGCGAAGAAGTCTATTTTAGCCTCGCATTAAAAAAACTCGGACATTTCGTCATGCTCGACGAGCCCGTGCTGACTTCCGGACGAAAACTGCGGATGTATTCCTCCTGGCATGTTTTGTCGCGCTCGCTGGCCATCATCGCAGGTGGACAGCGAGCGGTGCGCTCGCGTCGGAAGTTGGATTTGTGGTATGACGGCAAACGGGAGCAAGGCGCCGGGTGAAACAAAAATGGGCGCCTCGAATTCGTCGTCCAGACATCCGGATCGACATCGCGCGGAGTGCGGCGGAGATCGGCCGCTGCCATGCTGTGATGCGCGAGCTGCGACCGCGCCATGCGCAGTGCGCGGCGTTTGTTCGCCAGGTCCAGAAACAGCGGCGGGAAGGCTTCGAGCTAGCCTATCTCGAGGCGGGTGGAGAGGTTCGCTCGCTCGCCGGCTACCGCATCATGGAAATGCTGTTTTCGGGCCGGACGCTTTATGTAGATGATCTGGTCACGCGTGAAGCCGATCGCTCCTGCGGCTTCGGAGGGCAGCTGTTCGATTGGGTCGTCCAGCGCGCGCGCTCTCTAAAGTGCGACGCCTTTACGCTCGACTCGGGGGTGCAACGCTTTGGGGCGCATCGCTTCTATCTTTCGAAGCGCATGAACATCGAATCCCACCATTTTATGCTGGAATTGTGATCGCAACCTGGCCTTGCCATCGGGCGTTCTTCATCTACACTACCGGCTTCGTTTATGGCAGAAAGTAGTGACACGATGGATCTGAAGGAGTTCCAACTCCACGATAAAGATACCGGCAGCGCCGATGTGCAGGTTGCACTTCTCACCCGCCGGATCGCTTCGTTGACCGAACACCTCAAGACCAATGCCAAAGACCATTCCTCGCGCCGTGGCCTTCTGAAAATGGTGGCGATGCGCCGGAGCTTGCTTGATTACCTCAGTAAGTCGGAGTCCGACCGGTATAAAAACCTGCTCGCGAAACTCAATCTGCGTAAGTAACGCAGGCGGTCTGCGGCGGCGGAAATCCACGGGCGCTCCCACGCCATTTAGTTATAAGTTAAACCCACGGCAGCCAAGCCGCTGATCCACCTCTGATTTGAGGTTTTAGTCCCGACGCGTCTCGGGATTAAAACCTACAATCAGAGTGACCGGCCTGGAACTCGTTAAATTCCAGAAAGTAGTTTATGCAACACAAGGTCACGGCCCAAATCGGCTCCACGCAGATCTCAATCGAGACTGGCAAAATCGCGAAGCTGGCTGACGGCTCGGTTATCGTTTCATGCGGCGACACGATGGTCCTCACCAGCGCCGTCTCCGCCACCAAAATCAAAGAGGGGCAGGATTGGTTCCCGCTCACGGTCGATTATCGCGAGAAAGCAGCGGCCGTCGGCAAATTCCCCGGCGGCTATTTCAAGCGTGAAGGACGCCCCTCGGAAAAGGAAACGCTCACCTCGCGCATGACGGATCGTCCGTTGCGTCCGTTGTTCCCGGCCGGGTATCTTTACGACACGCAGATCATTTCGATGCTGCTGAGCGCGGATGGACAGAATGATCCCGACATCCTCGCGATCAACGGCGCCTCTGCGGCGCTCACGGTTTCCGACATTCCATTCGCCGGGCCGGTCGGCGCTGTCCGCGTGGGACGAGTTAATGGCGAATTCATCGCCAACCCGACACATGAGCAGCGGAACGAGAGCGATCTCGATCTCGTTTACGTCGGCACGGAAAACGACGTCATCATGATCGAAGGCGCCGCGCACGAATTGCCGGAGGCGGACTTCATTAAGTCGCTCGAATTCGCCCACGGACACGCCAAGGAAATGATCCGCATCCAGAAGGAACTCGCGGCGCAGATCGGCAAGCCGAAGCGCGAAATGCCGCTCATGACGGTCAACCAGGAAATCCTCGAAGTAGCTTATCAAGTGGCGGGCGATCGTATCGAGGGCGCCCTCTACAACGAACGCAAAGTCGACCGCAGCAAAGCCGTCAACGCTTTGAACGACGAAGTGAAAACGGCCGTGCTGGAGAAGCTCCCGGAGGCCGACAAGTTCGCGATCTCGCAGGCGTTCGATTACGTGCAAAAGAAAGCCTTCCGCATCAGCGTGCTCGACAAGCAGAAGCGCATGGACGGCCGCGGCTATCAGGATCTGCGCCCGATCACGTGCGAAGTCGGCGTCCTCCCCCGCGCGCATGGCTCCGCGATTTTCCAACGCGGCGAAACGCAGGCGCTCGCGCTCGTCACCCTCGCGCCGATCGAAGAGGCGCAGAACATTGACGCCTACGGCGGTGGCGAAACTTCAAAAAGCTTTCTCCTTCATTACAGCTTCCCGCCCTTCAGCGTCGGCGAAACCGGACGCACCGGCGGTGCCAGCCGTCGCGAGATTGGTCATGGCGCGCTGGCCGAGCGTTCGCTCGAGCCGGTCGTTCCCGGCACCGATAATTTCCGCTACGCGGTCCGCATCACGAGCGAGATCATGGAATCAAACGGCTCGAGTTCGATGGCCAGTGTGTGCGGTGGAATGCTCGCGCTCATGGATGCCGGCGTTCCGATCAAGACGCCGGTCGCCGGAATCAGCGTCGGACTCGTCACGGAAAAGGGCGAGGACGGACAGATGAAGCGCTACGAGCTGCTGACCGACATCATCGGTTCCGAAGATCATTTCGGAGACATGGATTACAAAGTTTGTGGCACGGAAGCCGGCATCACTGGCTTCCAGCTTGATCTCAAGCTCCCGGGCGTCAGCCACAAAATCATGGCCGAAGCAACGATGCGCACGAAAGAAGCGCGCACGAAAATCCTGGGCCTTATGGCGCAGGCGCTCGACAAACCGCGCGCCGATTTGAGTAAGTACGCGCCACGAATCGAGACGATCAAAATCAATCCGGAGAAAATTGGCGCACTCATCGGTCCTGGCGGCAAGACGATCAAGGGCATCGTCGCGGAGACCGGTGCGGAAATTAACATCGAAGACGACGGTTCCGTGCACATCTACGCCACCAGCCCCGAAAGCATGGCGCGCGCGAAGGAAATCATCGGCGGCATGGCGCGCGAGATCGAGGTTGG
>DASYVG010000089.1:0-7382 GCA_035937255.1 Chthoniobacterales bacterium
GTCCTCTGGTTTCTGTTCTACGAGATGAGCCTCATCCCTGCTTTTCTGCTCATCAAAATTTGGGGCGGCGAAAAGCGAGACCGTGCGGCCACAAAGTTTTTTGTCTACACGTTCCTCGGCAGCGTCGCGATGCTGCTCTCATTCCTCGGGATCTATTTGGCGACCGGCACCTTCGATTTTGTCGCGCTCGCCGAGCTCGGAAAGAATCGCTTGCTCACGGGCAACCTGGCATGGCTCGCCTTCGCCGGAATTTTCCTCGGGCTCGCGGTAAAGGTGCCGCTCTTTCCATTCCACACCTGGCTACCTGACGCTTATGAGACCGCGCCAATCGGTGTCTCCATGGTGCTGACCGGCGTCCTCTCAAAGATGGGAGTCTACGGCTTCGTCCGCCTGCTGCTGCCACTCTTCCCTAACGAGATCAAGATTCTCGGGCCGTGGCTGCTCGCGTTGGCAGTTTGCTCGATCGTCTTCGCCTCGCTCGCCGCCTGGGCCCAGTCGGATTTGAAGCGCATGGTCGCTTACCTGTCTATCAACCATCTCGGCTACTGCATGCTCGGACTTTTCGCCGTGACCGCGTCGGCCACGCGGCCGGCGGTCGAGGTGCAGGCGGCGTTGAGTGGTGTGTTCATTCAGATTTTCAACCACGGCATTACGGCGGCGGCGTTGTTCTACTACGTCGGTCTGCTCGAGGATCGCCGCGGCCTGCGCGGCATCGATGATTTCGGCGGGCTGATGCAGCGAACGCCGCTCCTCTGCGGCTGGATGAGCGTCGCCATGTTTTCATCGCTCGGCCTGCCCGGGCTGAATGGCTTTATCGGCGAGTTCCTGATTTTCAAAGGATCATTCGCCGTGGCCGCCGCGTTCACGGCCGTTGCCGTCTTCGGTCTCCTGATCACCGCCATCGTCTTCATGCGCGCCATGCAAGCGCTCTTCAGCGGACCGCTCGCAGAAAGTTGCAGCGCTTTTCCCGATCTGGTGCGGAGCGAGAAGCTCGTCGTCGTTCCCGTCACCTTGCTCATGTTCGCAATCGGCATCGCCCCGCAGTTCGTCTTCAACATCTTCAACACGACGGTTGCTCACATGGCGCAGTTGTTCGCCTGACCGTTCCCCCGAATGAGCAAGGAGATAGTCCCGCTGGAGCGACTCGCGCACGCGATTGTCGTGCTTCGTGGGCAGAAGGTCATGCTCGACTTCGACTTGGCACGTCTCTACGGCGTCCCAACGAAGGTTTTGAATCAGGCAGTGAAGCGAAATCGTGAGCGCTTTCCGGACGATTTTATGTTTCAGCCTGCCTCAAGGGAGATGTCACTTTTGAGGTCACAGTTTGTGACCTCAAAGTCGGAAAGTCTTCCTGGTCAGTGGGTTAGTTTGAACCGGTCACAAACTGTGACCAGTTCCGAAAAGCGCGGCGGACAGCGCTACCGCCCCTACGCTTTTACTGAGCAGGGCGTCGCAATGCTGTCGAGCGTATTAAACAGCGAGCGCGCGGTGAAGGTGAACATCGCGATCATGCGCGCGTTTGTAAAACTACGCGAAGCGCTCGACACAAACCGCGCACTCGCTCGAAAATTCTCGGAGCTCGAAAGACGCGTTGGCAACCATGACGAGGGGATCGGCGCGATCATCGAAGCTATCCGCCAATTGATGGCTCGGCCGGAAAAGCCGGCTCGCGAGATTGGCTTTCACGTCCGCGAGACAGCTCCACGATATCGGACACGCAAAGTTCGATGATCGCCTGGACCATTTACCTCACCTTTGCCGGCGCGGTTCTGTCGCTGCTGACTCAGCGCGTTTTTGCGCGGTGGATCGCGCTCGCGGCGACGGTCGCAGGATTAGCGATCAGTCTGGCGGCGTTCTTCTGCGACGATTTCGACCCGCGAACATTCCAGACAATCGTCCGTTTACCATGGGTGCCCGCTCTCGGGATGGAATATCATCTCGCTGTTGATGGCATCAGCCTGACAATGGCGCTCGTGACCGGGCTCACCGCCCTCAGCGCGGTACTCTTTTCGTGGAACGTCGAACAGCGGCCTAACGAATTCTTCTTCTGGCTGCTCCTCGTCATCGGCGGCTCGTATGGCGTCTTTCTTAGCGCTGACCTCTTTCTCCTCTTCGTCTTCTACGAGCTGGTCATCGTGCCGAAGTATTTCCTGATCCTGCTTTGGGGTTCGACCAATAAGGAATACGGCGCGATGAAGCTGACGCTCTATTCCTTTTTCGGCGGCGCGCTCGTCTTCATCGGAATCATCGCGGCGTATGTGACGGCGGGCTCACTCGATCTTCAACAGCTCGCGCAATTCCAATTCGCACCGCAGCTACAAGCATGGGCTTTCCCGGTCTTGTTCCTGGGATTTGCGGTGCTCGCGGGTATTTGGCCGTTGCACACCTGGGCGCCCACCGGTCACGTGGCCGCGCCCACCGCGGGTTCGATGTTGCTGGCCGGCATCGTTATGAAGCTCGGCGCTTACGGCGCCCTGCGCGTAGCGATGAATCTATTTCCGCAAGGTTTCGCCATGTGGCGTAACTGGATCGCGGTCCTCGCGGTTATCGGGATTGTCTACGCGGCGGCTGTCGCGCTCCGGCAGCGCGACCTGAAATTCGTGATCGGCTATTCAAGTGTCAGTCACATGGGTTTCGTGCTGCTTGGACTAGCGACGGCTAACGCGCTCGGTGTCGGCGGCGCCGTGCTGCAAATGTTTTCCCACGGCGTGATCGGCGCACTCCTCTTCGCCATCGCGGGAATGATTTATCGTCGCACGCACACACGCGATCTGGACACTCTCACGCCCCTGGGACTGCGGCGCGCGATGCCTTTTGCCGCGTTCAGCTTTGTCATCGCGGCGGCCGCGTCCATGGGCATCCCCGGATTCAGCGGGTTCGCGGCTGAGATCACGATCCTGATCGGCGCGTGGAAAACTTACCCGGTCGCGGCCTGGATCACCGGGGCCGGCATGGTACTGGTGGCTTCTTTCACCTTGCGCGCGTTAAAGAAAGCTTTCCTCGACACGGCGATGGACGTCGCAGCGTTCGATGAAGCGGCTGCTCGGTTGCGTAATCCTGCAGAAGTCTCGGCTCCGCCGACATTTTTAACATCGGGCACGGCGCGCTCGATCCACCCATCTGACACTTTCAGCCCGATCACAATTCCCGAAAAATTCGGCGCGAGTCTGCTCATGCTCGCGACGCTCGCGGTCGGACTTTATCCCAAGTTCCTGCTCGATCGCATCATGCCGGCGCTCGAAGCGATGCGCTTTCTCAAATGAGAGAAAGTCGAATGCGAGCTGGATTGGGGAGTGCGCGCAGCTCACGTGTGGGTTTTGGCGACTCGCCAGGACGAAGATCCTTCTCGGTCGGCAGAGTCCGCGCTCGAGAGGGAGCGTGCGCTCTCCAGCGCTTCTTCTCCGCTGCGCGCCTCTGAGATGGACATGAGCTACCTGGAACTTCTCAAACTCGCATCGCCGGAAGCGATCGTGGTGGTGACGGCGCTCGCCGTTCTGGCAATTGGCCTAACGAGCAAATATGCATCCGCGCTTTGCTCCACTGCCGGAGTGCTGGGGTTAATCTTAGCTGCGGCTGCGGTGTTCATGTTGCCGCTCAACGCGACGCTCTTCCACGGCATGCTCGTAATCTCGCCGCTCGCTTCGCTCTTCAAGATCATTTGCCTCACGCTCGCCTTTTTCACCATCATCCTTGCGCGTAGCGATCGCTCGTCGCGCCATCACGGCGAGTATCTCGCGCTGCTTTTGCTCGCCACCATCGGACTTATGCTGCTCGTCGGCAGCGAAGAGCTGCTCATGATCTTCATCGGTCTTGAGCTTACCGGTCTCGCCCTCTACGTCATGACCGCGTTCGACAAAACCGATATTCTTTCCGCGGAAGCCGGCCTTAAGTATTTTCTCTTCGGCAGCACGGCGAGCGCGTTCACACTTTTTGGTTTGAGCTTGGTCTATGGCATGTGCGGGACGACCGGGCTCGCTGCGATCGCGCAGAAACTCGTCGCGCAGCCCCTCCAGCCATTGCTCGCCGCTGGCATCGTCATGACCCTCATCGGCTTCGCTTTCAAAATCGCCGCCGCGCCTTTCCACCTCTGGGCGCCCGACGCTTACCAAGGCGCGCCCGTCTCGAGTGCTGCGTTCATCGCCTCGGGTTCCAAGGTGGCCTCCTTCGTCGTGCTCGGAAAAATCGTGCTTGTCGGCTTTGGCCCTGCTCACGGTAGCGCGGCATGGCATGCCATGATTGCCGGCTGGGCGCCGGTGCTGGCAGCATTGGCAGCTTTGTCGATCGTGCTTGGCAATCTCGTCGCGCTCGCGCAAACGAACGTCCGCCGCCTGCTCGCCTACTCCGCCGTCGCGCACGCCGGTTACACGTTGCTTGGCCTCGTCGCGGGAGGGCGCGAGGGATTCAGCGCCACATTGTTCTACACCACCGTTTACGCATTCACGCTTGTCGGCGCATTCGGCGTCGTCGCGCTGGTGCGACGCGAAACCGGCGGCGACGATTTCATCAATTTTTCGGCGCTCTGGTCGCGTTCGCCATTGCTCGCCGGATGCATGGCGATCTTCATGCTATCGCTGGCCGGCTTGCCGCCGCTCGCCGGATTTTTCGGAAAATTCTACCTCTTCAGCGCCGCGATGCGCGCCGGTGAATGGAGCGAGTGGGGAACGAATAACATGGACGGTAAAGCCGCTTGGGGAGCGGTGATCGGACCGGGCGGCCCGATTCATCAAAACCACGGCCTCCTCTGGCTCGTTGCGCTGGCGCTCCTTGGCAGCCTCATCTCGCTCTATTACTACCTCATTATTCTTAAAGTGATCTTTTCGGAGCCTGCCCTGAGCGAAGTCGAACGGGTGGATCAAAACCTGGAGCATCCCGGCCGGCCACGCGGCAGTCTGCGCGAGGGCGGCGATTTCTTGCAACAAACCACCGTGGCTGTGCTGGCGATCGCAGTGCTCTTGTTGGGCATCCTTCCCGGGGCGCTTCTGGCGCGAATCATCGAGTCCCTCTCGTAACGCCGAAGCGCTGGCAGTTCCGCCCCCCGCCTTGAAAAAGCTGGTGCGACCGTATCGGTGGAACATAATGCGGGAATTCAACTCAGAGCACGGAGGTTCCAATGAAGAGCATCTCGATTTCTCGACGTAAATTTGCGCAGCTGCTGACCGTCGGCGCGGCGGGCGCCGTTGTCAGGCCGGCGCTTTCCCTCGCCAGATCCGCCGCGACCCAGCCAGTCGCGGCAACTCCAACCGTCGTCCGCTTGAGCTCGAATGAGAATCCCTACGGACCCTGCGCGAAGGCGCTCAAGGCGATGACCGACTCCTTCAACCTGGCGTGGCGCTATCCCGAGGAACATGTCGATCTGCTGATCGCGTCGCTCGCGAAAATCAACGGAGTCAGCCGCGACCAAATCCTACTCGGCGATGGCTCGAGCGAGATTCTCAAGATTTGCGCCGAGACATTTACCGGTCCCACCGCGAACGGCAAAAACGGCTCGGGGCCTTCACTGCGGGGAAACCTCGTCGTCGGCGATCCAACGTTCGAAGCGATTCTCCAACACGCCACGGTCAATGGCGCTGAGGTTGTGAAAGTTCCACTCACCGGCAACAGCTTTGGTCATGACCTGCCGAAGATGGCTGCCGCGGCCCGTGAAGGTCTGATCTACATCTGCAACCCGAACAATCCCACCGCCAGCATCACGCCAAAGGACGAACTGCGCGACTTCATCACCAAAACTCCCAGCCAAACTATGATTTTGGTGGACGAGGCTTACTTCCACTACGCCGATAGTTCCGACTACGAGAGCGTGATCCCATTGATCAAGGATCATCCGAACCTGATCGTCGCGCGCACCTTCTCGAAGGTTTACGGCATGGCAGGGCTCCGCTGCGGCTACTGCGTCGCGCAGAAGGAAACGATCGAGCGAATGCGTCCGCATCAATCGTGGGACAGCGTCAATATCATGGCTCTGGCTGCGGCGATCGCGAGTCTCGACGATTCGGAGCAAGTCGCTAATGGCCGGCGCCTGAATGGCGAAACAAAAGCGTTCCTGGTCAGCGAGCTCGGCGCGCTGGGCTACAAGTCGATCCCGTCGCAGGCGAACTTCGTCATGATCGATGCAAAACGCCCGGTCGTGCCGCTGATTCAGGCGTTCAAACAGCGCAACGTGCAAGTCGGCCGATTGTTTCCTGCCCTGCCGAATCACCTGCGCCTCACGATCGGAAAAAAAGCCGAGATGGAAGCGTTTTTGTCAGCATTCCGCCAGGTGACGGCTTAGAGCTCGCTTTTCCCTGCCGGGAACGAAGGACATTCAGCCGTCACGGGCTCGTCGCGGGCCTCTACGCTTGACGGCATCGGGCGCCCTGAAATAATCGCCCTATGAAAACTATGCTCCGATCACTCATCGTTCTGCTCGCGGGAGTCCTGGTCACTATTCCCTCGTTCGCGCAAGAAACGTCCACCTCTCCTCTGACAGCCCCGAGCCCGGCCACCAGCCAGCCGGCGGCGAGCGGCCAGCCGAGCGCGGCCGACATGCAAAAGATGATGGGTCAAATGATGGAGCTGTCCAAGCTGAACGAAAATCACAAGCTGCTCGCCGCCATGGCTGGCACGTGGACTTACACCGTAAAAATGTGGTTGAGCCCTGATCTCGCGGCTCCGCCAAGCGAATCCAAAGGCACAGCCGTACGGAAGCCGATCATGAATGGTCGCTACTTTACCATGGACGTCAGCGGTAAAATGCAGATGCCCAGCCCCGATGGCAAAATGAAAGACATGGAGTTCAAAGGCACGTCGATCGAGGCCTATGACAACGTGAAACAGAAATTCGTCTCCACCTGGGCCGACAATATGGGCACCGGCATCATGATGTCGGAAGGCACCTACGATCCGGCCACGAAAACGTTCACTTACACCGGGGAAATGGAGATGATGCCGGGAATGAAGTCGAAGGTTCGCGAGGTGGTAAAAATCACCGATTCGAACCATCACGCCTTCGAGTTCTACGAGGATCGTGGCGGCCAGGAAGCGAAGACGATGGAGATCAACTACACGCGTAAGAAGTAGCGCTGCCGCCACACGAATCAGGAACGAAGGAAACGAGGAAAGAAAACCTCCGTACTTTTGCTTCTCCGTCCTGCTTCCTATTTCCCTGATTCAAGTCATTCACAAATTTCCCGGTCCCGATTCCCGTAGATTCTTCAGGGGAATTAGGGGGCTGGAAAATCTGCGTAATCTGCGGACCGACTCTGCTGCGCCACGACACCCCGGCACCGCCTCCATGGGCGTAACTCGGTCGCCATTTTCCAAATCGGTGCTATAATGTTCGATGTCCAAACCATCAGGCGCCTCTTTTTCACGTCGTGCGCCCGACAACATCACCGAAGAGCTGG
>DASYVG010000090.1:0-4401 GCA_035937255.1 Chthoniobacterales bacterium
CGCTGGGACGAGCGCACCGTACTCGATGGGGCACACAATCCCGCAAGTGCCCGCGTCCTCCGACAGACGTGGCGGGAAATTTTCGGAGAAGAAAAAGCCGCGCTCATTCTCGGCGTGTTCAGTGACAAAGATGCGGCCGGCATTCTGGCGGCTCTCACACCGCTCGCAAACGTCGTCATTCTACCCAGCTTTCAAAGCGAGCGCGCGGCTCCGCCGGAAGAGGTACTGGCGTTGACGCGGCAAATCGCGCCAGAAGTAACTTGTAAAATTTGTCCGTCAATCGAAACCGCGCTGCGGGAGGTGCAAGGTTACCGCCGCGTTTTGATTACCGGCTCGCTTCACTTTGCCGGTGAAGCGCTGGCGGTTTTACGTGGCGAACCAGGTGCGTTTGAAGAGTGCGCGCAGTGATCAGGCACCTCCCGGCGCTTCGATGCGCGGGAAAATAGGCGTTGGCTTTCCAAGCGTATGGTCGGCAGGCAATTTTCCCCAGACCGCATCCGCCAACGTGAGCTCCGCGTGCCAGTTAAGTTGCGAGCAAATCCGCCGCGCTGCGTTAGGCAATACCGGCGAGACGAGGATCGCGATGATTCGGAGCGATTCACCGAGGGCGCGGAGAAGCGCGGATAATTCGGGCGCTTTCTTGGGATCCTTGGCCAGGTTCCAGGGCGCCTCCCGGTCGATGATTTGGTTGCAACGACTCGCGAGATACCCAGCGGCGGTTAAACCAGCATCGATACTGTATTTAGCCATCCAGTCGTTGAAATTTCTCACGATCTCTGTCGCTTCGTCCCTGATGGTAACCGCAGCACTTGACTCGGCGAACGCGTCTAACCGGCCCTCTCGATAACGCTGTGCCATGTTCAGCGTGCGGTTGAGCAGATTGCCGATCGAATTCGCCAGGTCGGCGTTGTAGCGGCTAATTAGACGCTCCTCGGAAAAGTCGGCATCCTTGCCGGTCGCGATGTCGCTCATCAGATAATACCGCAGCGCCTCGGGGCCGTACTTATCGGCGAGCGCATCCGGATCGACAACATTGCCTAACGACTTGCTCATCTTCGCGCCGGAGTTGTTCCACCAACCATGGACGAGGAGCTTCGGCATTTGGTCGTCGGGAAATCCGAGAGCCTTGAGCATGATCGGCCAGTAAACGCCGTGCGCCGGAACTAGAATATCCTTTCCGATCACGTGCAGCGCCGGCCAGCGTTTTCGAAATTCGGCAGACTGCTCGGCGTAATTCTTCGTCGGATTGTAGCCGATGAAGCTGATGTAGTTCGTGAGCGCGTCGAACCAGACGTAGTTGACGTAGTCGCGATCGAAGGGCAGCTCGATGCCCCAGCTGAGCCGGGATTTTGGGCGCGAGATGCAAAGATCGCCGCTTAGTTTTTCGACGGCGTTAACCAGTTCGGCTTGACGAAAAGAAGGAGTAACGAAATCCGGACGTGACTGCAGAAATCCCTGCAGCCAGTCTTTGTTGTCACTGAGTTTGAAGTAGTAATTTTCCTCTTCGCGAAAGTCGACCTGCCCCCACTCCGGCCCGAATTCCCCGTTTGCCTTGCGTTCCTTGTCGGTTAAGAACTGTTCCTGTCGGACGCTGTAGTAGCCGGACTGCTTGTCTTTATAGATTAGTTTTTCGTCCCAAAGACGTTGCAGCATGCCCTGCACGCACTGCTGGTGCAGCGGAGTGGTTGTCTCAGCCCAGGCATCAAAGCGCACATCGAGTTTGTCCCAGAGCTTGATAAATTGCTCCGTAACACCAGCGACGAATTGCTCGGGTGGCAGGCCCTGTTTCTCGGCCGATTGCTGCACTTTTTGTCCGTGCTGATCGACGCCGGTGAGGAAGAAAACTTTTTCTCCCTGCAGCCGGTGATAACGTGCAATGACATCGGCGAGAACCTTCTCGTAGGCGTGGCCGATGTGCGGCGCGCCGTTCGTGTAATCGATCGCGGTTGTGATGAAGAACTGAACCGACATCGGGACGAAGGTTGGCGGAAGCCGGCGCAGCGCGCAACCGTTCAACTCCCTGGCTTCTGAAAACTAGTGCCCTGTATCACTTGAATGGAAAGCAGCCCGAGCGGCGTTCTGGGGAGCGCACGCGACTCGCGTGCGGGTTTCGGCGACTCGCCGAAACGAACTTGGCACGGGGCGGGCGGGACCGCGCTGCGGAAGAAAAGTTCGCGATGGCGAGGTCGCCATCGCCAGCACGCGAGTCGCGTGCGCTCCCCAGATGCGCGCTTTTCGCGTCACAGCTCCTCTAATGAGTAAAGGATACAGGACACTAGCCCAAGCAGTTCCGCGTATCAGGGTTCGGACGATCCTGGCAGGAAGGGATAGCAGGTTCGAATCTTGTCTCGCGCGCCATCTTCCCATCGTTGAAATGTAGCCGCTTTGAAATTCATCAGAACCGATCCGATATACGTCAGTCACGTATATCGCCACCTGCTCCGTTCGCGTTCCCCGGATTTTAGTGAGGTGATTGGTCCGCCTATCGTTCGTGGCGATCGCGGGGATTTCATGGATGCAGACCGAAGCCTGGATAGGAAGCAGCGGTTTGGCGTTCGGTGAACCGATTCGCATGCGTGATCTTTCGAGTATTTTGCAACACGCGGTCGATGAATCGATCGCGAACCTGCGCGCGCTCGCGGAACTCGATCAGCAACTCCGCCGCGCGGCCGATTTGATCGCGCAAAGCCTCGGTTCCGGCCACCAGCTTCTCCTCTGCGGTAACGGCGGAAGCGCCTCGGATGCCGCGCATATCGCAACTGAATTCGTGGTCCGGTTCACGGATGATCGGCGACCTTACCCAGCCATCTGTTTCAGTTCGGATGGCGGCTTACTTACCGCTGCTGCGAACGACTATGGTTTCGATGAAATTTTCGCCCGGCAAGTGGCCGCGTACGCGCGGGCCGGGGATGTCCTTATTTGCCTAACGACCAGCGGTAACTCACGGAACGTGACGCGCGCACTGGAGGAAGCTCGGAAGCGCAATCTGCAAACCATCTCGTTCCTCGGTCGCGACGGCGGTTCGGCGAAAGGCCTGGCCGACATAGAGTTACTGGTGCGCGGAGAAACCACGGCGCGCATTCAGGAGGCGCACAAGTTCCTGCTGCACGTCCTGTGCGAAGCGATGGAGTCGCGTCTCCCGCGCGTCTAACGAGATCAGAGCGACGGCAGATGAATGGTCGCGATCATGCAACGCGCGCTGCCGCCGGCGAGCTCGATCGTCGGTAACGTGAGCGGAACGATCCGCGCGTGCCGCTCAAGCGCGCCAACCTGTTCCGGTGAAAGCGCGGCCAGGCCGCGGGCGGAAAGCACAAGTAACTTTTCCCGATCGCTTTGCAACTCGATCGCGTTTCCGGCGAAATTTGCGATCTGCTCCGGCACGAGTTCCACAATCTGCTTTCCCGATTTCTCGAGGCGATCGCGCACCCGGCGCCGTTCCTCTCCGTCCGGGATCGAGCCCAAGCCAACGAGCGCGAAATCGGTGCCGACGCACATCATCACATTCGTGTGGTAGATCGGCTGCCCGGCTTGATCGACGCTGGTGAATGTGACCGGTTCAAACGCGAACTCCGCGCAAAATTTTCGTAGCGGCTCCGGATGCGCGCGTTTCGAGAGCGAAACGTATGCCACCCGGTGGACGTAATCGAGCACCAGGCTGCCGGTGCCTTCAAGGCACTGTCCATCACTCTCGCACGCAGAATAATCGATCACCGCACCGACGCGGTAATGTCGCCGGAGTTCGTCGATGATGTCGATCCGCCGTTCGCGCCGGCGCGCGGGCGAGAACATCGGATAGAGCGCGATGCGTCCATCGTGATGCGTCGAGATCCAGTTGTTCGGGAAAACTGCGTCCGGTTTCTCCGGCGTAACGGTGTCATCCACCACGTGAACCGTGACACCGTGAGTGCGCAGCGTTTCGACTGCGTGATCGAATTCTACTCTGGCGCGCTCCGTAAGAGGAATTGCCTCGTCGCCCGGCGGTTCACGTTGAAACGCATTGTCCGCCGCCGTCTCCGGATTGGGATAAAATCGCGCCGGACGAATCATTAGCACCGCGCTCGTGCTTTGTTCGACTTTGCGCTCGCGCGCGATCCCCTGCTCACGCTGCCGCATGTTCACCAGCCGATTGTAGCACGCCGCCGAATCATCTGCCGACGATGGCCGGAGACAGATCGCGCCTGCCACATTGATGGGGTTCGCCGAGCGGGGGATTTGGGACGGTCGTTCCAGTCCGGAGCAATTTATACGGTTACGCGCTCCCCTACGACTTCAGGCGCGCCGCTCGTGACGTGTTTGCTCGCGCGATACCGCCAGATCGCAAATCCAACGAAGATCAAATCCGCGATCACAAAGCTGGCGACGTAGGTCTCTCCCCCGATCCCGAAGCCGTAGGAGTGCAGG
>DASYVG010000091.1:0-8552 GCA_035937255.1 Chthoniobacterales bacterium
GCGTGAAGTTCCAGTGCCCGGCATTTCGGGGCTGGTGCTCGATGCCGATGATGAAATGCACGGCGTCGTCACGCACCTTGTTGGTCGCGACTTTCGGCTCAAAGTAAAACGTACGGAAACTGCTGTCCCGGCTGCCCACCGCGAACAGTTTCGGATCCAGGTAATAGACGCGCTTCGTCTCCTGATCTACCAGCCGTAAGTCGGGATAACCCGAGCGCTGGACACGGTCTTCGGCGGTGTGCGGAACATCGCAGCTTAGACCCGCGCTCGTGTTCAACAATTCTCGGGTCAGATCTTCGAAATGACTGCTAACTTCGTTGATGCGCGCGATTCCCTGAACCGGGCTGTCCGGCGCGTTCATGCGCTTCAGAACTTCGTTCAAAGCCGAGCCGACTTGTTTGATGACGCGCTGGTCAGTCAGATTCTGCGGATCGCAGGGGATAACTTTTTTTCCGGTCGCATCGAAAACGACTTCCTGAAAAGGAATGGAACGCAATTCGCCGCCTTCCTGCAGGAGCCACGGGATCAGGGCGTCCACCGGTGAGCTGTGGATCGGTTCAGCCAACGGCGCCGCAGAACTTTGCTGGGCTGACGCGGAAGACGAGCAGAACAAAAGAGCAGCGGCTGAAAGAGCGCAGCCGATGGATTTTCGATCGGGCGTCATTTCACCAAAACTGCCTCCTGCAACAATGGACGGACCGATTCTACGGCGGTCGAACTTCGCCCGTGAATGAAAAAGAGCGGCTCCCCGCGCTGCACCGCCTCGCCCACTTTCTTGATGTTGGAGAAGCCGACAACGAAATCGACTGAATCATCCGCCTTTCTCCTCCCTCCACCCAGAAGCACGCACGCGCGACCCAGGCGTCCGGCGTGCATCATCTCCACGATGCCATCGCGCGCAGCGATGAATGGCTCGATGACTGGAGCGGTATGGACGGCCGCGATTTTTTCGACCGCGTGGAGGTCACCGCCCTGCGCCTCCACGAGCGCAACGAATTTACGCCAGGCCGTCCCATCCTTCAGCCAGCGCGCGAGCTCATCCCGGCTCCTCATCGACACGCGCTCCGCGAGATCCAACACCAGCTTGATGGTATCCGACGGACCGGCGCCGTGGAGGATCCCGACGCATTCCGCGACCTCCAAGGCATTGCCAACCGCACGCCCGAGCGGCTCGTCCATCGAGTTCAGGAGAGTCGAAACCTGAAGGCCCATGCGCGTGCCCACATTCGTCATGGCCGCTGCAAGCTCGTCCGCCTCCGCCCGCGTTTTCATGAATGCACCGGCGCCGAATTTCACGTCGAGCACCAGTCGATCGAGATTTTCGGCCAGCTTTTTGCTCATGATGCTGGCGACGATCAAAGGTTGTGAAGCCACCGTGCCGGTAACATCGCGCAACGCGTAGAGCCGCTTGTCGGCCGGGCAGATGTCCGCGCTCTGACCAATCATGAAAACCCCGATCCGCTCCAGCTGCGCCAATGCGGCGGTCTGCTCCAGATTCACGTTGAACCCCGGAATGCTTTCGAGCTTGTCGAGCGTTCCGCCAGTGATCCCCAGGCCGCGGCCTGAGATCATCGGCACCCACACGTCATCGCAAGCGAGCAGGGGGGCGAGGACAAGCGAAACTTTGTCGCCCACGCCGCCGGTGGAGTGTTTATCGACCTTTGGCGGCGAGCCCGCGGGATAATGGAGAACGCGTCCGCTCCGCATCATTGCCTCCGTGAGGTGTTCCGTCTCGGCGGCCGTCATTCCGCGAAAGAAAACAGCCATCGCCCACGCGCTGATCTGATACTCGGGTATCTCGCCGCGCGTGAATCCAGCGATCAGCGCCTGAATTTCGCCCGCGCTCAGCTCCGCGCCGTCGCGCTTCTTTTCGATGAGCGAAGGGACGTGCATCAGCCGTTAGCTTTCCAGTGCGGGAAGCAACGAAGTCCCGACTGACTATCGCGCCCATAGCTGCCGCCGATCTCGAGGCGCGCGGAATTTTCTGGCCGCGCATTTGGAACCAGAGAGCGCAAGCCTAACGAGGCCAGGGTTGGCAAACTGAGCGTTTTATCCTGCGCGGAGAGATGGCCGAGCGTGTTGGCCCTTTCATCGCCAGACGCAGCGGCGTCAGGCGCGTTCCCAATCCCAACGCCATCGAGGACGACCAGCAGCGCGCGCACTTCCAGCTACAATCCGATCGGGTGCCAAGCGGTTTTCATCTCGACCGTATCGAGAATCCAATAGGGATTTTCCGCTTGGGCCTTTCGCCAATCGGCTGGCTTGAGCTGACGCGGAACATATCGTTTCACGTTGAACCCGCCGCCCCGCTGCAGCTCGCGTCCGATTTCCGCATCGCCGCTCGCATCTACGATCGCATTTACATCCATATGACTGGCGAAGTGCGGCGCGAGTTCCGCGCGATTTCCGGTTAGAATGTTAACCACGCCGGCCGGCAGATCACTGGTCGCAATCAGTTCTGAAAACGTCAGTGGGACGAGCGGCTGCGAGGTGGATCCGAGAATGACGACGGTGTTGCCCGAGAGGACGATCGGAGCCAGAACTGACACGAGCCCGAGCAGCGCCGGCTCGTCCGGGCAGAGAGCCACGACCACGCCCGTCGGTTCGGGAGTCGTGAAATTGAAGTGCGAACTGGCGACTGGATTCACGCTCCCAAAAAGCTGGGCGAACTTGTCCGTCCATCCGGCATAATGGACAAGCCGGTCAATCGAGAGGCCGGTTTCCGAGCGCGCGACTGAAGCTTTCGCGCCATTCGCGCGGCGCAATTCGGCTTCCAGTTCACCGCGCCGCATTTCCAGCATCTCCGCCGTGCGATAGAGGATTTGGCCGCGCAGATAAGCGCTTTTATTCGACCAGCCGGCTACGGCCGAGCGCGCACTGGTGACGGCGTCGCGGAAGTCTTTGCGGGAAGCGCGACAGTAGTTTGCGATCACTTTTCGATCGCTGCCGGCGGCGGGATCGACCCGGCCGCTCTCGCCGCGCACGAATTTCCCACCGATGAATAGCTTATAGGTCTTCTGGACTTCGAGGCGTGATTCGCCGGCGCGCACGAAGTCACGATTGCGTAACGAGTCAAAAAAGAAAATGCTAATCGGCGCGCAACCGTTTCATGGATAAACCGGCAAACATTTTCAGCACGAGACATCGGCCCCCCTGGTCTGACCGGGATTGCGCAACGGCGGAACTGCGCACGCCATGAAGAGATTACGCGTCGGGGTAGTAGGTGTTGGCCATATTGGCAAAAATCATGCGCGGCTTTACGCAGATTTGGTGCCGGCGCATTTTGCTGCGATTTTCGATACAGATCGCGCCAAGGCAGAAGAGTTGGCGGCCGAGTTTGGCGTCGCCTCCGCGGGATCGTTGGCAGACTTTGCCGAGCAAGTTGACGCCGCGTCCGTCGCAACTCCAACAAACACTCACTTCGAGATCGCGCACGCGCTGCTCGAGCGTGGCAAACATCTCCTGATCGAAAAGCCGATCGCTGAAAACACGGCCCACGCGAGTGAGCTCGCGCGCCTCGCGGCCGCGCGAAATCTCGTGCTGCAGGTCGGCCATGTGGAGCGGTTTAATCCAATTCTCAGCGCGCTCGAGACGCGGCTGACGCGTCCGCGATTTATCGAAGCGCACCGACTTTCACCCTATCCAAATCGCAGCACCGATATCGGTGTTGTCCTCGATCTCATGATCCACGATCTCGAGATCATCCTGCATCTCGTGCAATCCCCGCTGGAACATATCGACGCAGTCGGCGTGCCCGTTCTGAGCCAGGGCGAGGACATCGCGAATGCGCGGCTGCGCTTTGCGAACGGTTGCGTCGCGAACATTACGTCGAGCCGCATCAGTCCGGAGCGGATGCGCAAAATTCGCGTTTTCCAGGAAGACGCTTACCTGTCGCTCGACTATCAGAACCAAAGCGGGGAGATCTATCGTCGCGGCAATGGCAAGATTGAACGTGAAACGGTCGCGATCGAACGTGAGGAGCCGCTGCGCCGCCAGTTAGTCGCTTTCGTTGAATGCGCCAGCACGGGACGCGCACCGAAAGTTTCCGGGTTCGAAGCAACCGCCGCCCTCGAACTGGCGGTCGAGATCACGCAACGGATCGAAGCTGGACGCAGTGGTTGACTCGCTCTATTTCGTCGCGGGCGAAACGAGCGGAGACGCGCACGGCGCCGCGTTGATGGCGAAGCTCCGCGAAATGGCGCCGGCGATCGCTTTTCGTGGTCGCGGTGGGCCCAGAATGCAGGCGATAGCTGGAGACGGCTTCGTCAACTGGACCGATTCCGCCGCGGTGGTTGGTTTGTGGGAGGTCCTCAAGCATTATCGTTTCTTCCGCGCCGCCTTTGCCGCCACCCTGCGCGACATCGAACAGCGAGCGCCAGCCGCAGTGATCTTGATCGATTTTCCGGGCTTCAATCTCCGGCTCGCTCGCGCCCTGCGCGCTCGTGCTCCGCGCGCGAAGATCATCTACTACATTAGCCCGCAAGTCTGGGCTTGGAATCGCGGGCGCATTCCGCGCATGGCACGCTGGCTGGATTTGATGCTCTGCATCTTTCCTTTCGAAGCCGGGCTCTATAATCAGTCCGGGTTACGCACCATCTTCGTCGGCCATCCGATGATCGAGCGATTGCCGGAGTCGGCCGGGAGAGAGCAACGCGATCCTGCCCTGTTCGGACTGTTTCCTGGAAGCAGGGAGCGAGAGGTGCGGAAGCTTCTGCCGGTGATGCTGGGATCAGCTCGTCGGATTTTAGAAAGAAAGCCAGAAGCGCGGTTTGAAATCGCAGCCAGTTCTTCAGTTCTCGCTGACAAGATTGAGCGCATCCTCGCGGTTTCGGACGTCCCATCTGCAAAGTTTCTGGTGCGGACGGGCGAGGCAGCGGCCATCTTCCAGAAGGCTTGGGTTGGGATCGTCGCTTCCGGTACCGCCACACTGGAGGCGGCCTGTTTTCGAATGCCGTTTGTGTTGGTTTACAAGGTTGCCTGGCCGACCTACGTCGCGGCGCGCGCGGTCGTGAAGGTAAAGTTTCTCGGGATGCCGAACGTGCTGGCGGACAAGCAGATCATTCCTGAGTTCATTCAGCACGCCGCGCGTCCAGACAGAATCGCCGCGGCCGTTTTGCACCTCGCGGATGATCTCGCGGCGCGGGCACTCGTGGTTTCGCAATTCGATGTCATTGTTTCCAAATTGAGCGGCAGCTCCGCGAGTGCAGCGGCAGCCGCAGCGATCCTGGGTGAAATCAACGCGGCAAGATAGCGAAAGGCAGTGGCAAGAATAATCCGCAGAACGCTGCAGTACGCGGCGGCCGAGCTCTTCACCTGATGCAAATCTGGGACATCTCGCGCACGCTCTCACAGCGGCTGGCTCCTTGGCCGGGCGACACCGGATTTTTTTTCGATTTGAACTGGAAAATGGCGGAAGGCGCAGCCGTCAACGTGGGCGCGATCACGATGAGCGTGCACAACGGCACTCACGCCGACGCGACCTTCCACTTCGAACCCCATGGCGATGCGATCGACCGCGCGAAACTGGATACGTACATCGGCCCGGCGGTCGTCGTCGATGTCGCGACCGCTGGAGCCTCCATCGGACTGGATCATCTCGCGTCGTGTGAGCGTGATCTGCGCGCCGCGCCGCGCGTGCTGTTAAAAACTGGTGCGTGGCCGGACAGCACCGCGTTTCCGGGTTCCTTCCCAGTGATTCAGACGCTCGTCGCGGAATGGATGAAGGCGCACGGAACAAAACTGCTCGGAATCGATGTACCGTCGGTTGATCTGATCGACTCGAAGGATCTTGCCAATCACCATGCTCTGGCTGCAGCCGGCATCGCCATTCTCGAATCTCTCGATCTGAGCGCGATCGAGCCGGGGGTTTACAACCTTTGCGCCTTGCCCCTGAAGATCGAAGGTGGCGACGGCGCTCCGGTCCGCGCGATTCTCTGGCGCGAATAAGCGACGACCGCTTTATGGACGCGACGGCGCCGACAGGACTGCTCGATCGACGCAGCACAGCGTGGATCCTGGCACTGCTCGCGTTGTTCCTCTTCTCGATCACCAATCTGCCGTGGCAGCTCGAGGATTACGATCAGGCGAAGCAAGCATTTACCTCTCTCGAAATGGTGCGGGACAGCGATTGGTTCTATCAGCGCACGCCTAACGAGTTTGTAGCGACCAAGCCACCTGCTGTTGGCTGGGTTTCTGCCGCGATCTACGAACTCAGTCGCTCGTGGGACCTCTCCTGGCGGTTGCCTTCGTTTCTGGCTGCCGTGCTTTTGCTGACGTTGCTGGCGCGCTTTGCGTACCCTGCCTACGGCGCCACGGCCGCGCTGCTCGCGGCGGCGGCATTCGCTTTCAATCTGATGACGCCGCGTTTGGCCACCCTCGTGCGCACCGATATGCCGCTTGCCTGCGTGATTTCCCTCTTGGGTGTGACCATCTGGGAGCGAATTCGAAAACGCCAGAGCTGGGATTCCTCGGCGCAAGGACTGGTGTTTTTACTGCTCACGCTTTCGATGCTGATCAAAGGACCAATTGTGTTTGCGTTTCTGTTTCCCGGAGTCGTTCTGTTCCAGCTGCGCGGGAAAAAGTTCCGGCAAAACGCGAGCGCCTGGTTCGGCTTCTGGCCGTGGTTGCTCGCGCTCGCCGTCTTCGCGCTTTGGGCAGTGGGAGGCATCCTCTTCGTGCACGGCTTCTTCGACCAGGTGGTCATGCGCGAGTTCGCCGGGCGCTTCGATGGTGAGACGCATCGCGCCCAGCCGATCTATTTTTATCTTCCTCATCTGCTGCACAAATTTGCGCCCTGGAGTTTGCTTATTATCGGACTCGCGGTGGTCAGGTGCCGCGGCACGAAACTACGAGAAGCGTGGCGCGGGATTTCGCCCGAGACCTACTGGCTGCTGTGCTGGAGCCTCGGCGGATTGATCGTGATGTCGGTCGTTCCCTCCAAGCGTGTAGATCGGATTTTTCCGGTCGTTCCGCCGCTCTGCCTGTTGCTCGCGGCGCAATATGCCGAAGCGTGGCGCGACCAATCCATGCGAATACGGGCGCAGCGCTGGTGCACGGTAGCGGTCTGTTTCGCCGGCATTTTCACCTTCGGGTATTCGGTTTGGAAGGTGCACAAAGGCCTCCAAAAATCGGATGAGCTGGTGCCGTTCGCTGAAGCCGTTCGCAAGGAAGCAGCGCTACACCATTGGCAATACGAAGTCATGCGGGGCCGGGACGAACGGCTTCTCGTTTACCTCCGGCGCAGCCGTTACATCGGGCCGGAAACCGCTGCGGACAATTGGATGGCTGGAAAGCTGGATGCGATTGTCGTGCCTAACGACCAGGTGCCGCGCATGTTTCATGACCTGCCGGGCTCCGTGCCGGCACGGATCGAGTTCACCGCCGTGCGGCAGAGTCCGGTCGTCAAATATATCGTGTTAAAGAAATCGGCGCCTGCGCTTGGTGAAATCGAGCGGGAAAACCGTTCTCGACTTGCAGCGTTCGATCGTTAGCCTCGATAAGGAAGCGATGGAGTTTCCCCGGACAGAGATCGAGACGCTTTGGTGTCCTTGGCGGGTTGAATATTTCGAGAAGGAGACGCCGAATCGCGATTTCCTCACGGAAGCAGCCCAGGCTCACGACGACGCGGCCCATCTCGTCGTAGCGCGCCGGAAGAATTCCTTCCTCTTGATGAACCGCTATCCCTACGCGGTCGGGCATCTCCTGGCGGTGCCTTATCGCAAGACGGCGGAGATCGAATCGCTGGGCGAGAATGAAGTTGGCGAACTCTGGGCGCTCGCGGTCCATGCACAGCGCCTGCTCCGTGTTACGATGAAGGCGCAAGGGTTCAACATTGGTCTCAATCTCGGTGAATGCGCCGGGGCCGGTGTGCCCGACCATTTGCATCTCCACATTGTGCCGCGCTGGAACGGGGACACGAATTTCATGCCCGTGCTCAGTGGCACGCGCATGCTTTCCGAAGGCCTGCAGAGTTTGTATGACAAATTGATAGCTGCGCAGACACGCATGGCGGAGGAGGCGGTCGCGCCACCCGTATGACTTCGTGGGTTGATCCGCCTCCGCCGCAGCGCGGAATGGGATGTTTTGCGAAGGGCTGTTTAACTCTGCTCGCTCTCGGCGTCCTGCTGGTTGCCGCATTTGTGGGCGGCAGTTACTGGGCCGTGCGACACCTCCGAGATCATTATTCGGCGCCCTCCTCCGCGACGCTGCCGCCGAGCACTCTCACGCCGGAAGAGATCGAGCAAATACGTTCGCAGTGGGACGCGTTCACCAGCGCCGCCGATCGCCATCGCCGCGCGCGCATTGAGTTAACGGCCGACGAAGTCAACGCGCTCGTCACCTCTGAAAAGGATTGGCGGGGCAAGGCTTTTGTCACCATCGACGGCAGCGTCGCGCACGCGCGGCTGAGTATTCCGATCGGTGAAATATCCTGGTTGAAAGGCCGCTTTCTGAATGGCGAATGCACGGTTCGTCCCGCCCCCAACCGTAGCCCGGCTGAGGCAAAAATCACCGACATCGTCTTGATCGGTAATCACGTTTCAGATGACGTGCTC
>DASYVG010000092.1:0-1653 GCA_035937255.1 Chthoniobacterales bacterium
AAGGAGCTTGCCTTGCAGCAACTGGAAGCTGGGCTGCGCGCTCCCGTCGCGTCAGATATGCTGAGCTACGGTGCCTTGAAACTGTTCCCGGTCTGGGACCCGCTCCGCGGCGATCCGCGCTTCGAAAAAATCGTTAATTCCCTTGCTCCAAAATAGCTCTCCCGGCTAACCACGCCGTAGCCGCGGCGAAGGCGGGTCGCCTCGACCGCGCCGAAAGAAGCTTCGATGGCGACTAAGTAAAGGGACGCAATTTGGCTGCCGATTTGTGGAGCCCACGTTTAGAGGTTCGCGCTTCTTTCTACAGAATGGCTCTCCTTTATGCTGGCGTTCGTCAGCGCGTTGGCGTTTTCGCTTAACACGAAAACAATCAAACAGCCGCTCCGTTGACCTGACAAAGTACTATGCCGTAAGATGTTTTCCGTGGCCTCGGTCGCCGATATTCAGGGATTGGTAGACAGGATTGTCCGGCTCTTCCAACCGGAAAAAATTATTCTCTTCGGATCTCACTCGCGGGGCGAGGCGGGGCCGGATTCGGATGTGGATTTGCTGGTGGTGATGCCGCATGAGGGGCACGCTGCGCGCAAGGCAGCGGAGATTACTGAGTTGGTGCATCCGCGACGTTTCTCAATCGATCTCATCGTGCGTGATCCCGCGACCCTCCGCAAAAGAGCGCAAATGAATGATTGGTTTGTGCGCGAGGTGATGCGGGAAGGACGAGTGATGTATGCAGCCTGAGACGGGCGAATGGGTCGCAAAGGCTGAGGCAGACTTCATTTCCATGACGCGCGAGGCAGCCGTCGCGCAATCGCCCAATTACGACTTGATTTGTTTTCTGGCGCAGCAGTGTGCTGAAAAATACCTGAAAGGCCTCCTATCTGAGCAAGCAATCCCTTCTCAAAGACGCATGACCTGAACAAGCTTGCAGCACTTCTGCCGCCTTCCGCTTCATGCCCCGCCGAGTTCGCTCCAATTCTGGCTCGCCTTGATCGGTACTCTATTGAGTTCCGCTATCCGGGTAGTTCCGCCACCGTCGATCTGGCGACAAACTCCACGCAAGATGCGACGGTCTTCCGAAGATGGGTGCGACCTGCCCTACAAATGGCGGACTAAAATCGCTTTTACTAACCGACCCGGCCGACTGAACTGCTACGCAACCGGAACCGGCTCCGCGGCGATCCGCGCTTCGAGAAAATCGTCGCTTCGCTCGCGCCGAAGGAAGCTTCGCCGCAAGCGAAGTGAATCCACGCAATCTTTTCGCCGAGCTGAAGCGGCGGAATGTTTATAAGAGTGGCGCTTGCCTGCCACGGGCGCGCACGGCTTGTGATTGGACTCAAGCTGAACGGCATCGAGCAAAATAGGCCAGGAGCGACAACGAACCCGGCGCAGACGGCCGCCGTTATCTGGTGGGATCGATCACCGTGATGAATGGGAACCGGTGAAAATCGGAGTCGCGGGTATAAATCTGCCTGATGCCGTGCTCGCGCATTAACACGGCCGTGCGTGTGTCGTGCAGAATGTTACCGCGCAATTGTGGCAACTCTGCGATCACTTCGCTCAGCAAAGTGGCATGCCGCGCTGTGGGCAAAAGTACACCTGCGCTTGGCGAATCGAAAATCGACTCAAGGAATCGCCATCCTTGCGCGAGCGTCCACG
>DASYVG010000093.1:0-3697 GCA_035937255.1 Chthoniobacterales bacterium
GAACTCTGCGGTCTTCAGTGGCGGCTCATTCATCTATGTCCCGCCCGGAGTGAAGGTGCAGCATCCTCTCCAAGCCTATTTTCGCATTAACGCCGAAAACTTTGGGCAGTTCGAGCGCACGCTCATCATTGTCGATGAAGGCGCAGAATTGACCTACATGGAGGGCTGCACCGCGCCCAAGTTTAACACCGCAACGTTGCACAGCGCGGTCGTCGAGCTCGTGGCTCTGAAGGGCGCGAAAATCCAGTACATCACGGTGCAGAACTGGTCGGCGAACGTTTTCAATCTCGTCACAAAACGGGCGATTGCGCATGAAGAAGCGGAGGTGAAGTGGATCGATTGCAACATCGGTTCCCGTCTCACCATGAAATACCCGGGCGTGGTTTTGAAAGGCCGCAAGGCGCGCGGAGAAGTGCTCTCGATTGCACTCGCCTCAAATGGCCAGCACCAGGATACGGGCGCGAAAATGGTACACGCGGCCGACGAGACGACCTCGAACATTATCTCCAAATCGATCAGTATCGGCGAAGGACGCGCGACGTATCGTGGGCTTGTCCATATCCCGAAGCATCTCAAAAACTGCAAGAACAACACCGAATGCGACGCGCTCCTGATCAGCTCGACCAGCCGCACCGATACCTATCCGGCTATCACCGTGCGCGGAACCGGCAACTCGGTGCAGCATGAAGCGAGCGTAAGCCAGGTGAGCGCCGAGCAGATTTTCTACATGCAGCAGCGCGGTCTCACGGAAGCCCAGGCGATGAGCCTGAGCGTAAACGGTTTTGTGAACGATCTCGTTCGCCAGTTCCCGATGGAATATAGCGTTGAGCTCAAGCGTTTGATCGAGCTTGAGATGGAAGGCTCGGTTGGGTAGGTTCCGCCTCCCGACCGAAGCGAACCGCGAAACTTTTCCGCTCGCTCGTCGCCTTTGTTGCGCATGAGCCCTGAGACCGCTGTTCTTGATGACGTAATGGACGTTGCGCCGCCCACGGAGCCCGCGGATGCGGCAATCTTAGCGGGCATTCCTGCGGGCCGGAGCGCCGATCTCCCGCGTTGGTTCCGCGATCAGCAGCGCTCAGCCTGGGAAACGTTTGCGTCTCTTCCGATGCCTAATCGGAAAAATCAGGCCTGGCGTTTTTCGAACGTCGGCGCGCTCGACCTTGCGCCTTACCGCCATGTTGAAGCTCGAGCGCTCGGCAACGAGATCGTCGAGCGTTCGCACGGATTGGATGAAGTCTGCGGCCGGCTTGTCTTCGCCGACGACCAGCTGGTCCATCGCGATGCGATTCCAGAAATCCTGACGAAACGCGGGGTGATTTTCCAGCCGCTCGAGCGTGCGATCATCGAACACGAGGAATTGTTTCGCCGCCACTTTATGACCGAACCGACGCCGCTCGGTTCCGCGAAATTCGCCGCCCTGCATCAGGCGCTCGTTCGATCCGGAGCATTCCTGTACGTGCCACGCGGCGTTGAGATTGATCTGCCGATTGAAATTTTCCACTGGCTTAATGCGCCCAACGCCGCGGTTTTCCCACACCTCCTTCTCCTGGCTGAAGAAATGTCGAAGGTGGCGGTGATCGAACACTTCCGTTCCGCGGATCCACGTTATCCTGGCTTTGCCTGCGGCGTGAACGATTTGATCGCCGGCGCGGGCGCAAAAGTTGTTTACACCTGCACGCAGAACTGGGGGGCAAACGTTTCGGCGTTACAGATGAACGCGACAACCGTGGCGCGCGATGCCTCCGCGATGAGTTTGAATGTGCATCTGGGCGCCGCGTATTCGCGTTTCGAAAGCTTCAGTCGCATGACTGGCGAAGGCGCTCGCAGTGATCTTCTCGCCGTTGCCCTTGCCCAAGGCGCACAGGAATTTGACGCCCGCACGTTACAGGACCATCGCTCCGCGCACACCACCAGCGATCTGCTCTACAAGAACGCGCTGGACGATCGCTCGCGGACCATCTTCGGCGGCCTCATTCGCGTCGAACCACACGCCCATTTTACTGATGCCTATCAAACGGTGCGCAACCTTCTGCTCAGCGATGATGCCGAGGCCAATTCGATGCCGGGCCTCGAAATTCTGGCCGACAATGTGAAGTGCAGCCATGGCGCCACCTCCGGTCAGTTGCACGAGGAGGAAATGTTTTATCTGCTGGCGCGCGGAATCCCGGCGCCTGTTGCCCGTCAGCTTTTGGTTACCGGATTTTTGAACGAAGCCGTCGACCGGATCGAGAATTCCGCGATTCGCGCCTTGGTCGAGGAGATGGCTGCCGCGAAGCTGGCCCGCTCACGAAACTGACCTTTCCTTTACGCGCGTAAAGCCGCAGCACCGCGCGTGTTCTTTCCGTAATCTGCTGCGCCAGAAGCGCCGGTCTAAGGACACGGACGTGTTCTCCCCAGCCGAGAATCCAGCGTTCTATCTCCTCCAGTCCGCCCAGCTCCAATTCCAGAACGACGCCGCCATTCGCGCGCTGCCGTAACCGTTGAGATTCGTGCCAGATTCTCTCGCCCACCAGCCGGGCGGCAAACTGATCGAATTCCAAAGCGATGCGGTGCTTTCGCGTGCCGGAGAAAACTCCGAAGCTGCCGCGCAGAACTTCAGTGACTGAAAAGTCGTTTGGACGCTCAAATCGATTTTCGGTCAGCTCAACGTGCCGCATACGCGGCAAAGCGAATGTGCGTAGCTCAGCCCGCGCAGAGTCTTCGGCGAAGAGATACCACTGGTTGTCGAGGCAGGCGAGGTGATAGGGGCGGAGCGATCTCCGTTCGTATCGTTTGCTTTTCAAGCCGCGATACTCGCATTCGATCGCAACGGATCGCAGAATCGCTTTACTCACCCGCTCGAACAGATCGAGGTCGGCCACACTTGCTCCCGCGCTCCGAAAGGAAATCACGTCGTCCAGATCGCTCCATGAGAAGGAGACGCGTTCCCGCAATCCCTCCGTAATCTTGCGAAAAGCGGAACGGAGCGGCGCCTCGTACGGAGTTCCTTTGTATTGGGCGAGTGCTTTCTGCGCGACGAAGAGCGCCGCGATCTCACCTTCCGATACTTCTACAGTCGGAAAACCGGCGACCGGTTCAGTGTAGCGAAAACCGAAGCGCAACGGTTCGTACTCGATCGGCAAGCCCAGTCGATCACGCATGAAATCGATGTCTCGCTGGATGGTTTTCGCTGAGACCTCGAGATCATGCGCGACCTGACGGCAATTCGGAAACTCTCCCGCCTGCAGGCGCGCGTGCAAAAGCATCATGCGCTGGAGTGGGGGGCGCGACGATCCGCGTGCACCGCCGGATGGCTCGAGATTGATGGTTTTCGGCAAAATCTTCAGGAAAATATCCTGTCGGACAGCATGTGTCCCACCCCCTACCTCAGGATGGGTGGAAATGAAAACCTATTCGCAACGTCATCGTCGTCCCAATCTTCTGCCGGTTCCGTACTCGCCCCGGCCCGATCGCATCGAACGAAGCCTCCGCATCCTGCGGGCCTTGCGTCGCTCACTGGGAGCACCGCAGCCGACCGTTTTAACGCTTCAATGTGAATTTAAGTTCGCGCCCGCCAACCGCGCGTAACAACCGACAATCGTTGCCAGTTAAGAAAGCGCCGGGTATATTCGTTCGTCGCCGGCACCTTGAACCGGCGATCTCCAAGATGGATGTAAGCGGAACGATCGACGCGATTTTAACTCGCAAGGGCTCCGAG
>DASYVG010000094.1:0-17653 GCA_035937255.1 Chthoniobacterales bacterium
CCGGCGATTCCTTCCAGGCCAATTTCCCCGGCGTTCATTTCGTTGATTATCGCACGAATTTTGGGCTCGCGCGGACTTCGGCACTCTCGCCTCAATTCGAGAAAGTGGTATGATGAAGCGTGCAGATCGCGCACCTTTACATTTCGCCAGGCCACAATTTTTTCGGTCATCACGGCCAACCGCCAAGCGACCATCCGACGATCGAAGTTTCCAGGATCGAGTGCGTCGCCGGCCACGGAATCCGCGGCGACCGGTTCTACGATTACCGGGATTCCTACAAGGGGCAGATCACGTTTTTCTCGGGCGAAGTGTACGAGGAACTTTGTCGCTTCCTAGAGCTGCGCGACAGACCGCCGGCTGCCACGCGTCGCAATGTGATCACGCAAGGCATCGATTTGAATGAGTTGATCGGGACCGACTTCGAGGTCCAGGGCGTGCAACTGCAAGGCGTAGAAGAATGCCGGCCCTGCTACTGGATGGATGAGGCTTTTGCGCCCGGCGCCGAGAAGTTCCTGAAAGGCCGCGGCGGTTTGCGCGCGAGAATTTTGAACGATGGCGCAATCAGCGTGACGCAGCCGGCGTTGGTCAGCTGATGGCGTTTTCGGCCGTCCTCCTCGCCGGCGGCGAGTCGCGCCGGATGCGGACGGACAAGGCCACTCTTATTTTCCGCGGTGAGCCGCTCTGGCAACGGCAGATCGATACTTTGCGCGCTGCGGCATTCGAGAAAATCTTTTTGTCTGCTCGCGCTGAATGCGCATGGCGGCCGCGCGATGTGGAATTGCTGCTCGACGATCCGCCGTCACGCGGCCCACTCAGCGGGATCGCGGCGGCGCTCGCGCGCAGCAGCACGTCGCATCTGCTGGCACTGGCGATCGACATGCCGCTAATGACGGCGTCGCATCTGAGATATTTATGCAGCCTTGCCGCACCCGGTTCCGGAATCATCCCGCTGATCGGCGAACGCGCCGAACCGCTTGCGGCAATTTATCCAGCCGAGGCGGTCCACGATTTCGCCGCAGCTCTCAAGAGAAGCGACTTTGCGTTGCAACCGCTCGTTAGGCGGTTGATGGCCGAGGGCAAAATGCACGCACTTCAGGTGCGCCGCGACGAACAAAGTCTATATCGAAACCTGAACGAGCCCGTCGATCTCGCCGCCATCGAATTTGCGCGCACCCATGCCGGGGCACGTTTGTGGCGGTGAAAGAAGGCCATCCGGCGTTTCACCGCTGGTAGCTGGTAGGGCGACGCTCCGCGGAGCCTTCGCGAGGCTCGACAGAGTCTCGCCCCACCGAAAATTCACCGCCTGAATTCCGTCGATGCATGATGTGACCTGATGCACGTAAGCTGTGTGCATGAAGACAAACACATTTCGAGTGGTCGCGCTGGAGACTGAGACGGCGGGAGCGGCTCGGCGTCGCGCGCAAGCCGGCGCATCGGATCACGCCATCGTGATCGCGGATTCGCCTGACGGCTATCCCTGTCGCCACTGCCTGTGCTGGGGGAAATCCGGCGAGCGCATGATTTTATTTCCATTCGCATCGATCGCGCCGGGCCGGCCTTACTCGGAGAGCGGGCCAATCTTCGTTCATGCGGAGGCGTGCGAACGCTACGCGGCAACGCATGAGTTTCCGGCTGCGTTTCGCGGCAGTCGCGTCCTCCGCGCCTACGACTCACGCGATAATATGATCAATGCCCATGTGCTGAACGGAGAAGAGCCGGAAGCGGTGATTAAAAAGCTGCTGCAAAATCCGGAGACTGCATTTCTACAAGTCCGCAGCGTCACTCGCGGCTGCTACACGATGAAAATCGAACGCGCATGAAAACCCCGGAACTTCTACCCCCTTCCGACATGATGTATCGCGCATTGGTAAATCGCGACTCGAGCTTCGAAGGCATCTTCTTCGTCGGCGTTCGCACCACGGGCATCTTCTGCCGGCCCACCTGCCCGGCGAAGAAGCCGGCCCGCGAAAATGTCGATTTCTTCGCGACCCCGAGCGAAGCGCTGCACGACGGTTATCGGCCCTGCTTGCGCTGCCGTCCGATGGATCCGAACGAACGCGCGCCGAAATTAATCGAACGCCTGCGCGCCGAAGTCGAGCGCGCGCCCGGTGGTCGATTGACGGACAAGGAACTCACGGCGCTGGCCATCGATCCCTCGACCGCGCGCCGGCAATTCAGGCGGCACTACGGGATGACGTTCCAAGCGTATTACCGCGCGCGACGAATGGGACTCGCACTTCGGTCGGTCCGAAAAGGCGGCCGTGTCGACCACGCGCAGAGCGACAGTGGTTTCGAGTCGGCGAGCGGATTTCGCGAGGCCTTCGTGCGCGTCTTCGGCGATCCCCCGACGGCGGCGAAGCAGCACGGCTGTCTCATCGCCGAGCGAATCGACACTCCGCTCGGCACGATGGTTGCAGTAGCGGACGACGACGGATTGCGTCTCCTGGAATTTGCGGATCGACGCGCCCTCGAGCGCGAGATCGGAGTTCTTCGGTCGCGGTTGCGGACAAACGTGGTGCCGGGTGAGCATCGACATCTCCACGCGATTAGAAAACAACTGGCCGGATATTTCGCCGGCACTCGTCTCGATTTCGACGTCCCGCTTGCGCCGGTCGGGTCCGAGTTCCAAGTCCGGACATGGGACGTTCTCCGTTCGATTCCAGCCGGCGAGACGCGTTCTTACTCGTGGATGGCAGAACGCCTGAAAGTGCCGGGCGCGCGGCGTGCGGTCGGTCGTGCGAATGGGACCAACATGCTTTGTCTGGTGATTCCGTGTCACCGCGTCATTCGCGCCGACGGCACGCTCTGCGGCTACGGCGGCGGAGTCTGGCGAAAGAAATGGCTACTCGATCACGAGCGGAAACACCGTCCATCGTAGCGTCGGTGCGAGCTGCATCTGACGTCTTGCGCGCCAGCGAGGCGCCGGTCGGGTTGGTTTGATGAGCTGAAGTGAAGGGAATCGCGATTGCACTTGGGTTCACGATGATTCTCGTCAGCGTCCTCCTCGGCGTGCATTGGCATGTGTTCACTCGTGGACCCGTATCCACAAAACCCCGCCCAGCCGCCGTTCTTCCGACCACTTCACCCACCGCATCCGCTAGTTTCCTCGAACAATATTTCTCGCGACCGGATCGCCCAACTCCCCCACCGGCCGATCGATAAGCGCGCCCAGGAGGACTCGAACCTCCGACCGACGGATTAGAAATCCGTTGCTCTATCCGGCTGAGCTATGGGCGCTCGTATCTGCTCAAGCCACGCACTGTGGTGCGCGGCCCAGACCTTATAACATGAGCGGGACCCCCGTCAGGAGCCAGACGAAAACTATTTTTTGGATCGGGCATGGCCGTTCTTCGTGCTGATCGAGAAATCACGATGGTCCCGATCATGCGATTTGGTTCAGCCGGAAGCACAAAAGGGAGCTCAACACCTTCCGTGAGGTCGACGTGGCGGCGAAAAACGTCGAGCGCGGATTACCTACGGCCTTCGCAGTCGTAAACAGCCATCGACGAGCTTGAGCGAATTCCCTACTGACCGGTCCGTTGCTTCAATTCCCACACGCGCAAAGCAGCGAGAAGAAGAGCCTTCGTCCGTGACAGTGTTCCGGGAGCGGCAAGGTGCGGCTCAGCGTTCGCTTCCGGACGAGTCGTGCGTCGGCTTCGCGTCCGACCTTTCGGCTGACCTTTCGGCTGACCTTTGGTTTTGATCTGCCGCGCGGCTGATTCGCTGACTGGAAGATGTCCGCTCGAGTCCATAATAGTATCTGCTCGTTAGGGAAGCAGCTTCTGCGCCAAGGGTCGTGCCGGCCGACCAGGCGAGCCGCGAAAACGCTTGTGCGCGCGCCAGTTCTCCGGCACTTTTCACGCGCACATGGCAAATCGAAAACTAGGCTGCCTGAGCATTTTTCTCTTCGTTGCGCTCTGCCTTAGTGTTCTCGTGAATTTCGGTCTCGCGGCCACCGCCTTCCGCCGCCTCGGAGGAATGTCGCGAGAAGAAGAACCAACCCCGCGGTTCCGCGAAACGATCGTGCAGCGCGGCAGTCGTGGCTCGAACGACAAAATCGCCGTGATCATGATGCGCGGTCTGATCAGTACGTCGATTCCGGGCGGCGTTGGCGAATCAATGGTGGACGACATGCGCGTTGCGCTGGAGCAGGCACGCGATGACGACCATGTGCGCGGAGTTGTGCTGGAAATCGATTCGCCCGGCGGCGAAGTGACTGCTTCCGACGTTATCTACAACGCCGTCGTTCGCACCCGCGCGAAGAAACCGGTAATCGTCTATATGGACTCGCTGGCTGCATCGGGCGGCTACTACGTGGCTTGCGGAGGCAAGTTTCTGATGGCTAACGAAACGACGATCACCGGGAGCATCGGAGTCATCATCCAAACCCTGAATTACGAACAACTCTTCAATAAAATCGGGCTCGCATCCGTTGTTTTCAAAAGTGGAAAGTTTAAAGACATGCTCAACGGCGCCCGGCAGATCACGCCAGAAGAACGCGATTACGTGCAGAATTTCGTCATGAAAATTTACGACAAATTTCTCGGAGTGGTCGCCCACGAGCGTAACCTCCCAGCGGACGGATTGCGCAATACCATCGCCGACGGCCGCATTATGTCTGGGAAAGACGCGCTCGATTCCCGGCTGATTGACGGCCTCGGCTTGATCGAAGACGCGTATGGAAAGGCGAAACAGCTGGGCAATGCGCCGGAAGCCACAGTCGTGAAATATGGACCGCCGTTTAGCGTGAGCCGGTTCCTGCGCGCTTTTAGCAAGGCTGGTGACTCCAAGGTTGAACTGACCCTTCCCCGGCAGTTGCTCCCTCAGCTTGAGACCGGCCGCGCCTATTTTCTGCCTAGCTTTTACGCCCCGTAACCGATCGTCCGGAGCATGTCGTCCGACAGCTTTTTCACAGCCGTCGGCGCCGTCGCGAACGCTTTCTTCCTGCTGACGGGCGTTTACATTTACGTCTCGCTAGTCCGGCAAATTAGCGCGCGCACCGCGGACGCGTCCAATCCCTCGCGCAGGACATTCGGCCTGCCGGAGGCGATGCTTGCCTCGGCACTGGTGGGATTGTTTTTGGCGAATTTGGCTAGTTCTCGCGGCCATAACCCCGGCGTGCTGAGCACGCGTGATCTTCTCGCCAATGCGCTCATTTCCATCGCCCTTTTTCTTTTCGTCGCCGGTTTCCTGCGTTTTCGCGGCCTCGATCTAAACTCGTTAGGCGGACTCTCGAAGATCGGTTTCTGGCGTGCGCTCGGCACTGGCATGATCCTGCTTTTCGCAGCCTATCCACTCATTTTTTTGGCGGATGCCGTGACACGTCGCATCCTCGGATCGGGTGCCGCCAAACAGGAAATAGTGGAACTGTTCAACAGCTCGCAAACCGTCAGGCAGCGGGTGCTGGTAATTCTGCTCGCCGTGGCCGTGGCGCCACTCGTTGAAGAATTTATTTTTCGCTTTTTTCTCTACGGCGTAGTGAAGCGCTACTTTGGCCGGCTCGTCGGCCTGACAGTGAACGCGCTACTTTTTGCGGCCGTGCACGCGCACTTGCCTTCGTTCGCTCCGTTGCTTGTGCTCGGCAGCTGTTTCACGATTGCATACGAATGGAGCGGTTCCATTCTGGTTACAATGGCCATGCACGCGCTTTTCAATTCGCTTACCCTGACTGTCCTCGCCTTTCCGTCGATCGTGCAGCAATGAACCTGCGTCAACTTGGTGAAGATCGACTTCTGGCCCGATTCGTCTCGCATCTGCCGCTGAACCGAAAAGTGATTGCCGGAGCCGGCGACGACTGCGCCGTCGTCGACTCGCCACGCGCGAATGAACTGCTGCTTTTGAAGACTGATTGCGTGGTTGAGGGAGTGCATTTTGCGCCGCGCACTCCGGCTCGTTCGGTTGGTTGGAAGGCGATGGCCCGGCCGCTGAGCGATTTCGCAGCGATGTCTGGCGTGCCGCAGTTTGCCCTCGTCACGCTCATCGCGGCGCCCGCAACGCCGGTTGCCTGGGTGAACGCGTTGTACTCCGGCTTCGCCAAGGTCGCGGCGCTTTTCGATGTTTCCATCGTCGGTGGCGAAACGAGCGCGACTGCCGGACCGACGGTCGTCTCGGTCAGCGTGGCCGGTTTCGCGGAAAAGCAACGATGGGTCTCACGCTCTGGCGCAAAGCCGGGTGACGAGTTGTTTGTCACGGGCCGGCTTGGTGGTTCGTTAGGCGGCAGGCACCTTCGTTTCCGTCCCCGAATCGCCGAAGCCCGCTGGTTGACCGAGCATTTCTCCATCGACGCGATGCTCGATCTGAGCGATGGAATCGGCGCCGATCTCCCGCGCCTGGCAACAGCGAGCGGCGTCGGATTCGAAATCGATCAGGGGTCGTTACCTCGAAATCGTGGGTGCACGCTCGCGCAAGCCGTGGGCGACGGTGAAGATTATGAGTTGCTCTTTGCAGTCGCGCCCGAAACTAGTGCCGCGCTGCAGGCAAAATGGCGGAAGCGCTGGTCGCTCAAGCTTACCAGGATTGGACATCTTACGGCGCGCCGCCAATCACCCTCAACGCTTCCTCGTGGATACGTTCATTTCCAACAGCGTTGAGGACACGATCGCAGCTGGTCGGACGCTCGGTTTCAGCGCACGAGCCGGGGATGTGGTCGCACTGCTCGGTGATCTTGGCGCCGGGAAAACGCATTTTGTAAAGGGAGTGGTCGCCGGAGTGCACTCCGATGTTGTTGTCACCAGTCCCACCTTCACCATCGTGCATGAGTACGAAGGCGGCACTCTCCCGGTTTATCACTTCGATTTCTTTCGCCTTACTTCGCCCGACGCCGTGTTGCGGCTGGGGTTGGACGAATATCTGGATGGCGCCGGGATTTCGCTGATCGAGTGGGCCGATCGTTTCCCGGAAGTTCTGCCCCGGCGCACGCGTTGGATTCGCTTCAGCATTCCCAGTGGCACACAACGAGAAATCAGCGAAGAACTGCGCCGATGACGATCGTCGCGTTGGAATTATCGACCGGCCGCGGCAGCGTTGCGTGGGACGGATTCCCGTGCCCCGGCGGAACAGGGTCGCATTCATTCCGGAATGATCGGAAACATTCCGGTCTCTTCTTCGAGCATTTGGAAGAGTGTCTGGAGGGTCGCGGCGCGCCCGAACGCATCGTGGTCGGACTCGGCCCAGGATCGTATGCCGGCACTCGGATAGCGGCGGCCACCGCGCTTGGCTTGCGCGCAGCCTGCGGAGCGAAACTCGTCGGCATTCCGTCCCTTTGCGCTCTGGATACGACGGTGGGGGACTACCTGGCGATCGGAGATGCCAGGCGCGATACTTTCTTCTGCGCCCGCGTGATGGATGGTCGATGCGTGGAGGGGCCGGCACTTTTCGGAGAACAGGAACTGCGTGCGCACATTGCCGCATCGCGTCGTCCGCTCTACAGCTCAACGCCGCTTGAACAGTTTCCGGAGGCTCTCGTTGCTTATCCGTGTGCGCGGCGTCTCACTCTTCTCGCGAACCAACATCCGTCTGTTTATATCGTGACGAAGCATCTGGAGCCGATCTATTTGCGCGATCCCCACATCACGATTCCGCGTCCAGCGATGCGGCTTTCGCCAGGAAAATGAAAGAAACCGAACGCTTTCGCTGCTGGGCTGAAATCGATCTGTCCGCGATTCGTCACAACGCTGCCGTCGCCCGCGAGCGGATCGGAAGCGACGTCACACTGCTGGCCGTCGTGAAAGCGAACGGCTACGGCCATGGCTTGGCCCGCGTGGCGCAGTGCCTGGCGGATGAAGCTGGAATGTTCGGGGTGGCAAATCTCGAGGAAGCCAACACCTGTCGAGAGGTCGTTCCCCATCCGATCCTGATTCTCGGCCCGGCGCTGCCCGCCGAGCGAGCCGAGATCGTCGAGCGGGGTTTCGTCGCGTCGGTCTCAAGTCATGCAGAAGCCGCCGAATTCAGCCGCCACTGCCACGGGCAAACCGTGGCAGTGAACCTCGTCGTAGATACGGGAATGGGCCGAATGGGGATCGGCGAACGAAACGCCATTGCTGAGATAGGTGCGATCGCCGGTCTGCCCGGTGTTGAAATCCACAGCGTCTCAACCCATCTGCCGTCCGCGGATGATGATGCAGAGTTCACGCGCGAACAGCTGCAGCGCTTTGGTGCGGCGGTGCAACAGCTTCGATCCGCCAGTGCGCGGCCCTATCGTGCGCATGCACTGCTGAGCGCTGGCGTGCTCGGATTTTCCGAACACGCCCACGATATCGTGCGCGCCGGCCTGATGCTCTACGGGATCGCGCCGTTAGCGGATCATCAGTCGGTTTTGAAACCTGCGATGACTTTCAAAGCGCGCGTCGTTCTGGTGCGTGATCTGCCCGCCGGTGCCACCGTCAGCTACGGCAGAACGTTTACCGCCAGAAGTCCCATGCGCGTGGCTACGCTAGGAGTCGGCTATGCGGATGGATATCCGCGGGCACTCTCAAATCGCCGCGCCGAAGCGCTTATCCGAGGCACCAGGTGTGCGGTGCTCGGTCGAGTCACGATGGATTTGATCATGGTTGATGTCACTCATTTGGCAGGTGTGGTCGTTGGCGACGAAGCCGTGCTCTTCGGGCGCCAGGGCAGCGACGAAATCCTGGCGTCTGAGCTGGCCGCCCGCGCCTCCACCATCGCCTGGGAAATTTTCACCGGAATTGGCGCGCGCGTTCACCGCGTGTATCACTGAAAGAGATGTTCCAGATCATCTTCAACGAGATGAGCGCGGCCGAAATGACGGCTCTTCCCAAAGCGTTGCAATTAGATCTCCTGGCGGAGTTTCAGGTTCTTCCCGAAGACTTGGATCGGCTGGACGGGGATCGCTTCGGCGTCATTGAGCGGGAGGGAAAGAAACTTTATCGCTACCGTGCGAAAGAGTACCGCATCTACTTCGAGAAGGCGGCTGAGGGCATCAAGATTCATCGCGTGCTGCACAAGAACACGTTTCGCGATTTCCTCTTTCGCAGCAAGCTCCCCACCGGCGAGGATGAGCAACTCAGAGAGACGCGTGAATTTTGGAAATTGATCGAGCAAGGCGAGCGCACGCGAAAAAAAGTGTGATCGCCGATCTCGAGGCGGACGAAGACTTGCGCCGGCGCGAGTTTCCGATTTGCGCGCGCAAGATTTATTGCGCGCACGCTGCCGATGCGCCGTTGCCGCGGCGGGTGGCCGACGCGATGCGCGCGTCGATCGAGCGCGCTGCCACAGACGAGCGCCAATTCGACAAAGAACTCGCATCGATCGCGGAGACGAGAACCGCGGTGGCGCGACTTCTCGGCGCGCAGCGGGAGGAGATTTCGTTCACCGGACCAACTTCGAGCGGGCTGAACGCGATCGCGAACGGTCTGGATTGGAAGGCAGGCGACGAGGTTGTTTGTTATCTCGACGATTACCCGGCGAACGTCTATCCGTGGCTCGCGCTGCAACGTCACGGGGTGAAGGTCGTGCTCTTGGAAACGAAGCGCGTCGGCGAAATCACGCCGGAAATCGTCGAGCGCGCACTGACGAAACGCACGAAGCTCGTGGCGCTGGCGAGCGCCAATTACATCAGCGGTTATCAGATCGACGCCGGGGCGATCGGCGCGCTCTGCGTCGAACGCGGCGTCCTGTTTTCACTCGACGCCATTCAAACGCTCGGTGCGTTTCCGATCGAGTTGGACAACGTGGATTTTCTCAGCGCCGGCGCGCAGAAATGGATTCTCGGCCCGTCCGGCGCGGGAGTTTTGTTTGTCAAAAAAAACCGGCGCGATGCCTTGCGACCGCAGGCGATCGGCGGTTGGAATGTGGAGTCGCCGAATTCCATCGCCCAACGCGAAATCATTTACGCGGCCGGTGGACAGAAGTTTGAACCGGGCGCCTACAACCACAGCGCGATCGCAGGACTACGCGCGGCGGTCGAACTTCTGTTGGAAATCGGCCCGGCTAAAATTTCCGAGCGGATTTTAACGCTGACGACGACGCTCAAGGAGCGGATCACAGATTTTGAGTTTCTCGGATCGGAAGAAAAAAGGAACCGCGCGGGTATTCTCACGTTTCGTCATCGCCGACTTGCGACGGAGAAGTTTGCGCGGGCGTTGCGCGAAAATGGTGTTGTGATTTCGCTCCGGTTCGATCGCGCCGGTGTAAGCTGGCTGCGTGTTAGTCCGCATTTTTATAATACGCACGCGGAAATGGAGCGCGCGGCGGAAATTCTGAATCGCGGAGCCGGCGTTTAGTCGGATTTCTGCCGCCGAGACGGCGGCGGCTGCAGTTACTTCATCAGCAGAACCGACCGGCTCCGCTTGATTTCGCGCGTGATCTTCCGATGCATGTGCGCTGGCATGCCGGTAACGCGACGCGGCAGGATCTTACCGCTTTCCGTCACGAACTTTTTCAGAAGATCCGGATTCTTGTAATCGATCGCTTCGGTGGCGATATCGATGCGACGCCGCGGCATGGTGCGGTTGGCGCGACGGAAAGCGGAACGGCGTTTGGCGGTTTTCGGCTGCATCGGTGATTAGCGGGTTTCGCGGTGCAATGTATGCCGTTTCAGAAACGGATTGTATTTCTTTTTCTCGAGCCGATTCGGAGTGCGCGGGCTTTTCTTGTTGCGGGTGCTCATGTAACGCGACGCAGGCTGGCCGAGGGCCTTCGCTTCCGTGCACTCGAGGGTGATGATTTCCTGAGCCATACGCTTTCCTATTCCTTCGTATCGTCGGGCTTGGCTTCTTCTTCCTCGCCCTCGCCGCCTTCTTCGTCGGTCAGGCCGAAGAGCGAAGTGACGGACTGCCGCACGCGTGAAGCTTTATTTTGCTTCTCGAGCTGTGATTGACATTCGACCGTGAAGCGGGCGAACGGAATCGCCTCGAGACGAGCATGCGGAATGGCTTTTGAGGACATCTCGCAGACGCCATAGGTGCCGAGTTCGATCCGTTTCAGGGCCTGGTCGATCTCGTAGAGCGCATCCTGTTCTTGCGAAAGCAGACTGAGCGCAAAATCGCGATCATAGGCGTCGCTGCCCGCATCAGCTTGATGCATCCCGAAAGCGGACGCTTCGCTGCCTTCCGCGCGCGAGCGCAGCGTGTCCTGCGCCACGCCGGCCATCGAATCGACCATCGCGTCCCGCAGCTGCAGCAGCTTGTCTTTTTGTCCGCGGGTGAACGGATCCAGCCGGCGCTCCTTGTGATTGTTGGCCAGAATCTTTTTCGTCTCACTCTCCGAACCCTTCTTCCCTCGGGACGACGACGATTTCGACGGCTTAGTGGAGTTGCGGGACGGCTTGGCGGACCGGACAGGCGCAGACCTTTTGACAGGAGCTTTCTTCGGGGCTTTAGCAGCAGCCTTTTTCACGGGCTTCACGCTAGCGCCTTTTTTCTTAGCCTCTTTCTTCTTAGCCTTCTTGTTGGTGCTGGCCATAAATTGAAATGACGCCCTCAAGAGCAGGGCGCCGAGCGGATGCTTAATTAAGGGCATTTCTCCCGGCACGCAAGGGGAGTTTTGCCGGTCAAAAACGACCTTTTTTGCGAGGGCTTTGCGATGCGTTCAAGAGCTCGCGCTCCCATAATGCCGAAGCGCGAGCCGCCAAAAAACGCGAGCCAGGCAAAAGGCGGCTGAAGCTGCGATGACGAGATGGAGCATGAGCCATCCGGGATTGCCGAGCTGCTTGATGAGAATACGGGCCGGGATATTTGCCACGATGATTACCGGTATTATCCAACCGAAAACGAACTGGAAGAGCCGCGGGAAAATTACGTCGGGATACCGGGCGATCTGGATGAAGTTGAAATAGCCGTAAACGAGGCCCTGTGCACGAACGATCCAGAAGCTGACCGCCGCGAGCGAGAGCATGATCGAGTAGTGCACGGCGACGCCGAATCCAAGTGCTACCAGGTAGAGCAAAACGGCGCCGGCGCTCGGAACAATGTGGAGGCGAGCGAGAGAAACGAGAACCACCGCGCCGCCCAGAAGCGCGTTAAGCACGCTATCCAGGCCGAATTGTTTGGAGGAAACGGCGAACTGACTGTCAATCGGCAGAACGAGCAAGGCATCGAGCTTACCGGTTCGGACCAGTTCCGGGATGTTGGAGATGTTCACGAAGAAGAACGCCTGAAACAGCTGCGCGATCATCTGGTGGGTGCCGACGAGCAGCACGACCTCCCATTTTGACCAGTCGCCGATTCGATCAACCTGACCGAAGATGATGCTGAAGAAAAAAATCTGGCCGCAGAACCAAAGCACCTCGACGATCAACCAGAGTACGAAATTCGCTTTGAAACTCATCTCGCGGATGAGTGAGTTGCGCAGCATGATCGAGTAGATTTCGATGTAACGTCGCATGCCTTTGACCTGTCATAACAATATGCCGGGCACGAGCGAAGGGACAAAACAATGAGCCGCCGCAATCTCATCATCGCGGGCGCTCTCGTGCTCATCATCGCGGCATTCGGCGTGACGCGCTGCGGGAGATCAGGTGCCTCCGGTTTCCAAACCGTGACCGTAACGCGCGGACCAATCACACAGGCAGTTACCGCTACCGGCACGCTCAATCCGGTCGTGAACGTGCAGGTCGGGAGCCAGGTATCAGGAATTATCCAAAAGCTGTTCGCCGATTTTAATTCCGATGTGAAAGCGGGCGAGGTCGTCGCGCAAATTGACCCTGCGACTTTTCAGGCCGCAGTCACGCAAGCCGAGGGCGATCTCGCCAGCTCGCAGGCCCAGCTCGAGCTTGCGCGACTGAACGCGACGCGCACACAATCGCTTTTCGCGAAACAAAATTCCGCGCAAGCCGACGTTGATCAGGCGACGGCGAACCTGCATCAGGCGGAAGCGAACGTGAAGATCAAGCAAGGCGCGCTCGATAAGGCGAAAAGTGATTTCGATCGTTGCACGATCATGTCGCCCATCGATGGCACGGTCATCTCGCGCAATGTCGACGTCGGCCAAACCGTGGCCGCGAGTTTGCAGGCGCCGGTGATTTTCATTATCGCGAACGATCTCACGAAGATGCAGATCGACGCGAACGTCGCCGAGGCGGACGTCGGCGTTGTGACAGTTGATCAGAGTGTCGATTTCACGGTTGACGCGTTCCCGAGTCAAACCTTCCACGGCAAAGTTGTGCAGGTTCGAAACGCGCCCATCACGGTGCAGAACGTCGTGACCTACGACAGCGTCATCGGCGTCAGCAATCCCGATCTGAAATTGAAGCCGGGTATGACGGCCAACGTCTCGATCGTCATCGCGCACAAAGATGATGTCGTGAAAATTTCGAACGCAGCTTTGCGTTATCGGCCTCCGGACGCTCCAGCCCCTGAAGCGCAACGATCCGCATCAAGTCCGCCTCGCGGTCCGGGAGGCGGTGGCCGGCCAGGCGGCGGACCGCCGCGCGAACGTAGAATGAATCGCACCGTTTACGTTTTGAATGGGAACACGCCGCAACCGGTGCAGATCAAAACTGGAATCAGCGATGGCGTTACCACCGAAGTGACGGAGGGCTTGAAGGATGGTGACGTTGTCGTGACCGCGCAATTAAACGGCGCCAATCCCGCTTCCTCGCCGCCGGCAAATCCGTTTGGAGGACCACGCCGCTTTTAACGGAAACGTCATGAACGCGAATGGTGCGGCGGTTGTTCAGCTCGTCGATGTTCACAAGACATACCGCAGCGGCGAGATGGCAGTGCACGCGGTGCGCGGTGTCTCGCTCGAAATTCGTCGCGGCGAATTCGTGGCCTTAATGGGTTCGAGCGGCTCAGGAAAATCGACGCTCATGAACATGCTCGGTGCACTCGATCGACCCACCGGCGGACGCTATCTCCTCGATGGCACCGATGTATCGGGACTGAGCCGCGACGAACTGGCGGACATCCGCAACGGCAAACTCGGCTTCGTTTTCCAGAGCTTCAATTTGCTCCCGCGCACCTCCGCGCGTGAAAATGTCGAGCTGCCGTTGCTCTACGGAAAACATCAGCTCACCAATCAAGAGTTGCGCGAAAAAGCGGACCGCGTTCTCGCGGCGGTTGGATTAAACGGCCGCGAGGATCATCATCCGAGCCAGCTTTCCGGCGGCCAGCAACAGCGCGTGGCGATCGCACGTGCTCTCATCAACGATCCCGAAGTGCTTCTCGCGGACGAACCGACCGGCAATCTCGACAGCCGCACCAGCATCGAGATCATGGGAATTTTTCAGCGACTGAACGATCAAGGCATCACCATCGTCATGGTGACGCACGAGGCCGACATCGCATTGTATGCGCGGCGCAACGTCGTGATGCGCGATGGATTGGTGCGAAGCGATCGCGAAGTCGTGCAGCGACTGATTGCGGCCGATGAAATCGGGAAGCTTTCCGCAGTCGATGATCTGGCCACCGCGGAGAAGTAAACGATGAGATTAGGCTCCACTTTCAAAATCGCCTTCCGCGCGCTGCGCCGAAACAAACTGCGCTCCGCGCTGACCGCGCTCGGCATCATCATTGGCGTTGGCGCAGTCATCGCAATGGTCGGCATCGGCAATGGCGCGAAGGCGCAGGTCGAATCGCAAATCGCGAGTCTCGGCGAAAATCTGATTCTCATCTTTTCCGGCAGCACGACCGCGAGCGGCATTCGCACCGGCTGGGGCGGGGCGGGGACTTTGAAAATTGAAGACGCGGACGCAATTCGGCGTGAAGTGCCAAGTGTGAATGCGGTGAGCGAAGAACTGCAATCGAATTCGCAAATCGCCTCGGGAAATCAAAATTGGTTCACACGCATACTCGGGGAATCGGCGGAATATTTCGACATCCGGCAATGGCCGCTGGCGAGCGGTTCGCCCTTCACGCCGCAAGATGTGCGCAGCGCGAACAAAGTTTGCGTCATCGGCAAAACGACCGCCTCGCAAATTTTTGGCAATGACGACCCGATCGGGCAAACGCTACGCGTGAAGAATGTGCCCTTCACCGTGACAGGCGTGCTGACGGCGAAAGGTCTGAGCGCGCAGGGCAACGATCAGGATGACGTTCTCATCATGCCTTACACGAGCGCGATGAAACGCGTTACAGGCGGCACCACTCTGCGCAGCATCAACGTGCAGGTCGCGAACGCGAGCGATCTCGAACCGGCGCAGCAAGAAATCACTTCTCTCCTGCGCCAGCGTCACAACATTCGCTCCGGCCGCGACGACGACTTCACCGTGCGGACGCAAAAGGAAATCGCCGATACCGCGACTGCCACGACCGACGTCATGACCGGATTGCTCGGCGCCATCGCGGGTGTGTCGCTTGTCGTCGGTGGCATCGGCATCATGAACATCATGCTTGTGAGCGTAACGGAGCGGACGCGCGAAATCGGCACGCGCATGGCAGTCGGCGCGCATGGTCGCGACATCCTCACGCAATTTCTAATCGAAGCCGTTGCGCTAAGCGCGGTCGGCGGCATCCTCGGCATCATCCTCGGCATCGCCGCGTCGAAGATGCTTTCCATCTGGAAAAGCTGGCCCTCGCTCATTTCGCCCAGCTCGATCCTGATCGCGTTTCTGGTCAGCGCGGCAGTCGGAATCTTTTTTGGATTCTACCCCGCGCGCAAAGCCGCGCAGCTCGATCCGATCGACGCTTTGCGCTACGAGTGAAAGAAGCGTGGCGCTACAACTTTGACTTCGCGTCGAGGCGAAGCACGCTTTCCGAATGGAACAGCCGAATCGTTTTCAAAAACTTGTGGCAGACGCCAAGACACGGATCACCGAGATCTCCGTGATGGATGCAGCCGCGGAGTTGGAGCTTGGGAATGCGGTGGTGATCGACGTGCGCGAGCGAGACGATTGGGATGGCGCACATATCGATGGCGCAGTGCATTTGAGCCGCGGCACGGTGGAACTGGAGATCGAGGAACAAATTCCGCAGATTGACCAACCAATCATCTGCTACTGCGGAGGCGGCGGCCGCGCAGCGCTGGCGACGGAAAGCCTGCAACGGATGGGATACACGAATGTGCGCTCACTCGGCGGCGGGTTTCGCGCCTGGCAAAAGGCTGGGTTGCCAACGGCGGATGGTTAGCGCTACTACGCCCCGCTTTTACCGCGCGTTGCTAGCCACCGACGGCCTGGTAATGACCAAGGCCGCGTCTCCACATGAGGTTGGCCGCGGCCCAGGTGACGCACAGCCAAAGTGTCTGAATCCCCAGCGCCTGAAACATTTCAGCGCCACGCAGCCGCTCCAGGAAGATTGCGATCGGGCAAAACAATTCATAGTAAAACGGCAGCCATTTCATCGTCGCCTGGATCGCGCCTGGCATGATATCGAGCGGGAACATCTGGCCGCCAAGAAAGTATTCGAACGAGTATACGATGAAAACAATCGTGGAGATCTCGAGAATCCAGAATGCCATCATGGCGAGAGTGTAGGTGATAAAAAATTGGATGAATGCGGCCATGACCAGCGAAAGAAGCGCGACTGCATACGTGAGAACACTTCCCGGCAACACGACGTAGCTGCGGAAATACCAAAAAATGACCGCGATCGGAATGATCGTGATGGCGGTATAGACCAACCTTCCGCTTAGAAAAATGCTGGTGCGATAGGCGAGGTAGTTGACCGGCTTCGTCAGAAACGAATTGATCTGGCCCTCGCGAATGTCGGCTGCGATTTGCCATTCGTCCTCCGCCGGTGTGACAAGATTCGAGACGAGGATCATGAGCAGATAATAATAAATCATCGACCCGTAGTCGTAGCCCTGCATCCCGCCTCCGCGTTCGTGGAAAATCGCGCGCCAGAGGAACACGGTGCCAGCCAGTGGGAGGAGGCCGAAGAGCGCGCGCAGGAAATAGTTCCAACGGTAAACGAACGTGTTCTGCAGGCCGAGATTGAAGACCGCGATGTACTTCTCGATCTTCATTTTCGCGCGGCGAGGTCGGCTGCGAGATTAATCGCGGCGATCATGCTGTCGGCGCGCGCAATTCCGCGGCCCGCGATCGGGAAAGCGGTGCCGTGGTCTGGGCTGGTGCGGGGAAATGGCAGTCCCAGGGTTACGTTCACTCCTTCATGGAAGGCATGCAGCTTCAACGGGATCAGACCCTGGTCGTGATACATGCAAAGCACGGCGTCCCAGTCGCCGTTGACAGCTGCGAAAAAGATCGTGTCTGGTGAAAATGGACCGGCCACGACTGTGGCTGGATCCAGTTCCTGACGCATTCGTTGGATGGCGGGAACGATGACATCAATTTCTTCGCGCCCGAGCGCGCCCGATTCGCCTGCGTGCGGATTTAAACCGGCAACGGCGATCCGCGGTTTGCCGATGCCGCGTTGCACGAGAAAATTTCGCAGTAGATGCCCCACGCGCACGATTTCATCTGTTCGGAGCGAGGCGGCGACATCCTTGAGCGCGAGGTGAGTTGTGACGAGCGCGACGCTCAACTTGCCGCCCGTGAGGAGCATGGCAAAATTTTCCACGCCGCAGCGGTTGGCAAAAAATTCGGTCTGCCCGGGAAAAGCGAATCCAATCTCATACATGCGCGCTTTATGGATCGGGCCTGTCACCACGGCTTGCAGCTCGCCCTGGCGCAGTCGGTGCACAGATCCTTCGAGCGCATCTGCGGCGGCGCGCGCTGTCTCCTCGGTTGGCGAGCCTAACAAACAGGTGGGGTACTCGCCTACGACGACGTATTCAGCTGAATGCGACAGACGGC